>JBNAVI010000064.1:0-3110 GCA_049700175.1 Microgenomates group bacterium
AGCCTGGAGCGAGCTTATCATCACATTTTTAGCAACGACAATGATATCTTAGAATTTTCAAAAGAAATTGGATTTAATAAATTCTTTTTTAAATCACCGATAACAGCATCATTATATGAAAAAATATCAAATATCAAATATCAAATATCAAATATCCAAAGCAAAAATCAAAAATTTGAAATTTTTCCTTTAGACAATCCAATAAGTCTTCTTCGTTTTCCCTATCTTAATTTTTTTGAAAAATTTAGAGCTGGTGCCACTTTGGCATTTTTAAAACTATCTCCTTTTTTGCCAATTTTTGAAAAAACAACAGCAACTGATTTTTTAAAAAAAACTATGGGTGAAAATAGTTATCAAAGATTGTTTGGAGAACTTTTTCGGAAAAAATTCGGAAATTATGCGGAAAATATTTTAACCTCTTTTTTTTGGGCAAGAATTAAAAAAAGAACCAAAAGCCTAGGCTATCCCATTGGTGGTTTTCAAAATTTTATTGACTTTATTGTTGAAAAATTAGAAAAAAAAGGAATTGTGCTTTTAAAAAATTATCAAATAAAAAAGATAAACAAGCAAGGAAATCAGTTTGTAATATCTTGTCATTCCTGCGAAAGCAGGAATCCAGTAGTTAAAGATTTTAGTTTTGATATTGTTATTTCAACTTTACCAACACCAATTTTAACCCAAATAACTAAATCATTATTTCCCGCAAAATTCCTGCAAAATCTCCGCAAGATTAACTATCTTGATGTTTTAACTTTAATTATTGAATCAAAAAAACCGCTTCTTGATGATGTTTATTGGCTAAACATTATGGCAAAAGATATTCCAATTATGGCAATTGTTGAGCATACTAATTTTATTGATAAAAGATATTATGGAGGCAATCATATAATTTATTTAGGTTGGTATTTAAAAAACGACAACAAATTAATGAAGATGGAAAATCAACAGTTAATAGATTTTGTCAGTCCTTATTTAAAATCAATAAATAAAACCTTTGATGTTACTAATTGTAAATTTTATGTTTTTCGTGCTTCCTTTGCCCAGCCAATTTTTGATAAAGAGTTTATAAAATATAAACCAAATTTTATCACTCCAATTAAAAACTTTTATATTGCCAACTTAGATATGACCTATCCTTATGATCGAGGCACTAATTATGCAGTAAAGTTAGGAAAAGAGGTGGCAAAAATTATTTCATAAAAAATCAATAATAAATATATGCAAGAGTCTCAAAAATTAAAACCATTTTTGGCAAAAATTCAATTAATTTTTTTAATTTTAATAATTGGACTTTCTGTTTATTTTAATTCTTTTTTTAATGGATTTGTCTGGGACGATGAAGAACAAATTTTAAACAATAGCATTATCAAAAATTTTTCTAATCTTCCCTTGATTTTTAAGTCAAGCACTTTTTCAACTGGTGGCGCTGGTCTTTCCGGATTGTATTATAAGCCTTTAATGAGTTTTTCTTTTATGGTAAATTATTTAATTTGGCAGTCTTCTCCTTTTGGTTTTCATTTATTTCAGGTGATCCTTCATTTAATAAATGCCGTTTTTGTTTTCCTTATTTTCTCTAAATTTTTCAAAAACACTTTTGTTTCTTTTTTTCTAAGTTTAATTTTCACGGTTCACCCGGTCAATACAGAAAGTGTTTCTTATATTTCGGCAGTTCAAGAGGTTTTATTTACTTTTTTTACTCTTTTGGCTTTTTTAATTTTACTTTATTTTAAAAATAAAAAACCCTTAATAATAAGTGCTTTGCTTATCTTTCTAGGTTTGCTTTCTAAAGAAACAGCCCTTTTAAGTATTGTTATATTTTTATTTTATTTTATCATTTTTGAAAAAGAACGGATTGTTTCTTGGATTCTTTTTTCATTTATTATTATCTTAAATTACTTATTTTTAAGAATTGGTATTGCCAAACTTCCTTTTAGTCATTCTTCTTTTGCGCCAATTTCAGAAGCGACTTTTTTTCAAAGATTTTTAACCATTCCTTGGGAAATAATTTATTACTTTCGGGTTTTATTTTTCCCCAAAACCTTAACTATCGCTCAACATACAGTGATTAAAAATCCAGCGGATTTTTCCTTTTGGGGGTACGGAATATTAACTTTAATCTTTATTGCCGGTATTATCTGGATTGCCCTAAAATTAAAATCTAAAAATTTTTATTTTTTTCTCTTTTGGTTTTTTTGCAGCTTAAGCTTAATATTAAATATCTTTCCTCTGGATATGACCGTGGCTGAACGTTGGTTATATTTTCCTATGATTGGTTTTTTGGGAATGGCAGGAGTAATTATCGAAAAATTAAATATTAAAAATAAAAAAATAAAAACTTTTGGTATGATTTTTGCCTTTATAATTATTTTTACTTTTTCTATCAGGACAATTCTAAGGAATTTTGACTGGAAAAATGGTCTAACTCTTTATCGCCGCGATGTTATTAATAATCCAACCGCATTTGATCTTCAAAATAATTATGGAGTTGAGTTGTTTAGAATTGGGAAAGTTGATGAAGCAAAGAAACACTTTGAAAAATCAATTGTTTTGGCACCAAAATGGTGGACTTCATATAATAATTTGGGAGCGGTTTATGAAAGAAAAGGAGACCTAAAGCAAGCGGAAAAACTTTACCGACAAGCAATAAAAAATTCTGATTATTATTTAGCTTATGAAAATCTTGGATTTCTTCTTCTTAAAACAAATCAAATAAAAGAAGCGGTCTCTTTTTTAGAAAAGGCAATATTAAAATTTCCCCAAAACTCTCGGTTAAAGGTTGCCTTATCTTTAGCTTATTATAAAGAAAACAGACAAGAGGAGGCATTAATGATGGCTAAACAAGCCTTTTATCTTGAGCCTACAATTCAAAATAAAAACTTAATTGAATTAATTATGAGCCAAAAAAGAGTTGATTTTTAAATTTTTTTCTATAAAACTATGAATTAATTCTTAAAAACTCAGAAATTAATCCTTTCGGTAAATCTGCGTTAATTTTGCGGAAATTACTTCATCTCTTTTAACTTCTTTTTAAAGTAATCAACATAAGGAATTACTTTTGGATCTTGATTATATAAAACTGACAGATACAATGACAAAAAGCTTCCCAAAGC
>JBNAVI010000065.1:0-3050 GCA_049700175.1 Microgenomates group bacterium
TCTAATAAACCTTAAAACTGTCGATTGACTTTTGCCGGTCAATTTTTGTATTTCTGCTACGGTGTAAAAAGTCATAAAGTTATTTTCTTTTTTTTTAAGACAAAAGTCAATCAAAAGTCATTCAAGTAGTCAAAAATTAGTCCTATAAAATAAACTTTAATATATTAAAGTATTCTTAATTTACTAATTTAGCCTGTTATAACAATCAAAACCCTTTTTTTGTAAAACGTCATATAATACATAATATACGACGTCAAGTAGTCAAATGACTACCTGTTGACGTTTAAAATGGCTACCTGTGATTTTTGAAAAATAGCTCTTAAATACAATCTGTTTTTATTTTCGGCTGGCCATCTCTGGTGGTCATCTGGTGGTCAAAAGACGTGGTTCTGGTGGTCATATGACTTCTCTTAAATCATAATCACTTTTAAGCCTAAAAACTCAAGTTTTCTTATGTTTTATTAAGTTTTTTTTATGTTTTAAAAACTTTTTAGCCATAACCGAAAGCGATTAAAAAAAAGAAAAGCAATTTTGATTTTTGAAAGAAAAAACGAATGTTTTTGATTTCAAAAAGAAAAATTGCGTTGTGTGTAGGCTAAAAAAATTCTGTGCTGAATTGTCAAAAAACTTCCAATTAAATTTAAAAATAGCCTTCTATCAATCTTTTTTAACACTATTTTTTGGAAGAGTTTTTTTTTATTAAGTTAATTTATAGCCGATTTTTTCTAATTCTTTTCTTAACTTTAAAATCTCTTTCCATTTACATTTAGGATTTTTTAATTGGAATTGTGTCCATTTTGTCAAAACGCTTGCCCTTTGAATTGAAAAATTTAGCTCTTGTGCAATTACTTTTAACGGCTGATTTTCTAAAAACCGCCTTTTCCAAGCATAAACATAATTTTTTATTTTTCTTTTAAAATAAGCCATAGCTCAATTTTATATTAGATTAAACTTTTGTTTCAATTTTGTTTTTTTAAATCTTCGGCCGGTTGTTTAATCTCCATATGTTTCGTTGGTAAAACGGTCTGTTTTCCAAAACCAAAATCAACTTTAATTCCCTTTTCAATCCAGTCTTTAGGTTTCGAAAAATATTCTCTGCCGTTATAAAGAATTAGAATTTTTTCTATTAAGTCCGGCTGTTTAATTGTAAAATTTATAACTTCGTCATCAAAAGCAAAACCTCTATATTTTCCTAAATAGTGGCCATTTTTAGCCATTCTAATTAACGATTTATTTTTTTTGTCATATAACAAGCAGAAAGCCCGCTTTTCATTTTTAAAAATAATTTTGTCGTCTTTTATAAAATACATTTTTAATTCACCCCCTTTTTATTTAATTTTTAAACTTATAACTTTAGATTGTTATTTCAATCTTTTTTTAAAAGCCCGCCCGTTTTTTTTAAAGACATAGTGCTTCCCTTTTATTCAAAAACGTTAAGTTTTTAAGCTTAACGTTATCATTAAGCTTTAATTAACTTTTAAGCTTTTAAATTAAGGCTTAATCTTTTTTTTAAGCTCTTTTTAAGTCTCAATTCTCCTTACTTGTTTTTATGCGTCGCCCCCCTTCTGTCTTTAAAAACAGAGGCTTATTTAAAAAACGTTGCCCTTTAAATCACTAAAGACAACCCCGGCTAATTTTAGAAGCGACGGCCTCCGTAGACTCTCACTACGTGCCTTGTCTGGCTTACTTATAACCTCACGGCTATAAGAGGTTAGGACGCCCGAATTAACCTTATAAACCAGTCGCCCTGCCTTTCGGCAAGCGTCGGTCGGTGCTTTTTGCTTAAAAATCAAAGCAAAAAGTCCACTTAAGTCGCCGGTAGCTACTCGCTCTCCCCAGCTGTCTTTAGCTATTAAAGTGCTTGTCCTAATTAGCCAAAAAGCTGGTTTGCCATTTTTGGCCTTTCGGTCAATCCTTAACCTTATTAAGATTTCTGTTTCCTTAATAAGTTAATCGGTTTTTGCCAAAGCATTACCGAAAATTAAGGATTGGTTTTAGGTGAATTAGTTTTGAAGAGATTATGAGGTTTTTTACGAAGCTCTTTCTTTTTTTTCTTTTTTATGAAAGAGCTTTTTAATTGTAAACCTCGTAATTCTTCAAAACTTAATCAATAAAATTTAATAATTTTTTAAAATGAAATTCAAGATGTCAAAATATATCAATTTTATATATTTTTTTTTATTTAGTTATAGGTTGAAAATATATAGATTGAAAATATGTTTTGACAAATTTGAAAATTAATATTATTATTAATTTAAGCTTTTAGTCACAATCCTGTAACATCTAAAAAGAGGTGGTTTTTAACCGCCTCTTTTTTTTTAAGTCTATATTTTCAAAATCTTTAAGCCTGCTTATTTAAGTTTTTTGAGGTTGGTATAGCCAAAGCTTACCGCAGTTAATTGATTTTAAGCTTTTTTATTGCTTGTATATTTCCATAAAAAAACTAATCTGTTCTTATTTTCTAATAAAGCCTCTTTTTTATACCCCTAAAATCCCCTCTAAAATGCCCTAAAATGCCCCTTAAAATAAGCTTAAAGTATGTTTAATCCTTTATAAGCCGAAGATTTTTTGAAGCAGGTTTTTTTTGTTTTTTTGCCTTTTTTTTGATGTTTTTTTAGGTTTTGCTTTGTCTTTTTTGTTTTCAATCTTAATAATGCCGTCTTTTTCTTTTTTCTTTATTCCTGAAGTTAGCATTTTAACGTTAGCTATAAAGCCCGATTGAATATAATTAATCTCTTGTAATTTTTTAATTTGCTCGTCTTTTGCCCTTAATTGTTCCTGTAAAGAAGTTAAGGTTTCAACTGGTATTAGCATATAGCCTTTAGGAATTAAGCCCTCGTTTTTTTGTCCAGCCCCGGCCTGTTTTCCGGCTTTTAAAAAGTGATTTTCAACTTCATCGGCCAATACTTTATAAAATCTTGTTTTGCCTTCGGTCTTTAAAATAACTGCCGACGGTTTATTTCTTTTAAGTTTTCTAATAAACCTTAAAACTGTCGATTGACTTTTGCCGGTCAATTTTTGTATTTCTGCTACGGTGTAAAAAGTCATAA
>JBNAVI010000066.1:0-2992 GCA_049700175.1 Microgenomates group bacterium
TAACCGTAAGGGTTAACCTCACTGCATTTTGGCACTCCTTGTCCAACAAAAGTCACCTCACACTTTTTCAAATCACAATAGGCAAAAAAACCGGCACCACTTTGTTCATCTTTGCTTTTTACTGTTCCCCGAATTAAGATTTTATTTTCTCGATCAATTCTTTCGCTTATTTTAAACTCCAGTTTATCCTCTGGGATAATAGTTTTTGCTAAAAGTCCTTGCTTTATCTGATTTTCATTTAAAATCGGAGTGTTTAAAGTCAGCGATGGTTTTTCTGTTGGGACGGAGACAACAGTTGGGGAGTTATTTATTTCTTGAAAACCTGAAATTGGGGAAATTTTTAATTTTTGATTATTTTCAACTGGTTCTTCTTTTTTAAAAAAATTTAAGCTGTTTGGTTTTAAAGCCAAGTACAAAGAAACAGAAATAACTACTCCTAAAAAAACAATTGCCAAAGGAACTTTATTTTCCTGCCAGAAAGACATCTAAAAATTATAACAGATTTTAAATTAAATTATTCAAATAAATTTCAGCCACGCTGACAATCTTCACAATTACAACTTTTTAAAATTTTTTCAAAACCCTCTTCGATTTTCTCCCAATTTAAATTTTCAAAAAATGCATCAATATAACTACCTCGATTAACACCATAATCAATAAAGTATGCATGCTCATATGTATCCAAGGCTAAAATTGGTTCAGCAAACCAGACAGGAAAAGTATTTTGAGCATCACCTAAATAATTAAAAAGTCGCTTTTCAATTGTGTTCCAAGCAGTCCAAACCCATCCTCGAGCCGCCATACCAGTGGCTTTTAAATCTTTTTTATATGCCTCAACTGACCCAAAATCTTTTTCAATTTGACGAAGTAAATCACCTTTTGGTTGACCTCCCTCGCCTCCTAAGTGACTAAAATAAATTTCATGATTGACTACTCCTCCCCAAGCAAAAGAAAGTTCGCTCTTTAATTCACGAATAGGTGAATAAACCTGGTTGGCTTTAGCAAAATCATCATCTGTTAAACTAGCTAATTTTTCTTGAATTTCGTTGTATTTATTAACATAGCCTTGATACAGTTTTAAATGTTCTTCAACTGTTTTTTTTGAAATTCCTTTCATTTGAAAAATTTTTTCAGAAAAAGTTTTTGGTTGAATTTTTATTATTTTCATAGTTAACTTATACTAAATTTGTAATAGTTATAATGATTATAACTTCTTTCTTTTCCTTTTGTCAAGTTGTTTCTCAAGCAAATCTTTTCTTTTTTTTAAAGTTTCCTCCCAGGCTTTTTTTATCCGCCATTTTTCAATTTCTTTGTGATTTCCTGAAAGTAAAATTTTTGGTACTTTTAAACCTAAAAAATTTTCAGGTCGAGTATATTGAGGATACTCTAAAAGTTTTACTTTTTTAATATTCCTTTCTTTTAATTTTTTTAAAATTTTATTTTCGCCAATTATTTTTATTAAATAATTAATTTTATACTGAGAAAAACTTTCCTTATTAATTGCTTCTTTGTCCAAAACACCCGGAATTAACCTTACCACTGCATCAACGATAGCTGCGGCAACAATTTCTCCTCCAGTTAAAACAAAATCGCCTAAAGACAGCTCTTCATCAACAAAATTTTTTATCCGTTCATCAATCCCTTCATAATGACCACAAATTATCACTAACTTATCTAATTTTGATAATTGAAGAGCTTTTTGTTGATTAAAAATTTTTCCTTTTGGAGAAGTTAAAATAATTTTTTGTTTTTGATTTTTTATTTGTAATTTTGATTTTTGATTTTTGATATTTAATATTGCTTTATAAACTACATCAGCTCTTATAATCATTCCCTTCCCACCGCCGTAAACTCGATCATCTACTGACCCTCGTTTATCATAAGCAAATTGCCGAAGATCAACAATTTCTATTTTAACCAAATTTTTTTCTTGGGCTTTTTTAATAATACTTTCGCCACAAAAACCAGAAAACATTTTTGGGAATAAAGTTAGAATATAAATTTTCATAAATTTCAATTTTATTTTTCAAATTTATTGTTTATAATTATAATCTAAATATTTACCTTTTGGGCCCGTAGCTCAACTGGCAGAGCAGCAGCCTTTTAAGCTGTTGGTTCCGAGTTCGAGTCTCGGCGGGCTCACTATTAAATTTTGCCTCCTTTTAAATTTTATTTTATGAAAATCCTCACTGGTTTAGGTAACCCCGGAGAAAAATATCAAAACCACCGCCATAATGTTGGACATATGCTAATTGATTATTTAGTTAAGAAGTTAACAAGTTTAAAAGTTAACGAGTTAAAAGAAAGAAATATTTCCATTGCCAAAATTTTTACCTCAAAAAATTTAATTTTGGCGAAAAATCTAACCTATATGAATGAATCAGGTAAAGCTGTTAAAAAAATATTAAATACGTTCCAAGTTCCACGTTCCACGTTATACATTATTCATGATGATTTGGATATTCCCTTTGGAAAATTTAAAATCCAATTCGCCAACGGTCCAAAACTTCATAATGGTATTAAATCAATTGAGCAAACTTTAAAAACAAAAGATTTCTGGCGAATAAGAATTGGGGTTGATAACCGACAAAAAGAAAACTGGATTGATGGGGAAACCTATGTTTTACAGGATTTTTTGCCAGAAGAAAAAGAAATTTTATCCAATGAAGTTTTTCCAAAAGTTATTGAACAATTAAAAAAAATTTAATTAATGGTAAAAAAAGATAAGCATAGAAAAAAAGATTGAGGTGAAATTAACAAATAGGTATAAGTTGTTGACACCAATATTATTATTGATCATGATAAAAAGAAAACCTTTTTATGTTATACCTTGTTTCCACCCCAATTGGTAATTTAAAAGATATTACTTTTCGCGCAGTTGAAGTTTTAAAAGAGGTTGATGAAATAATTGGTGAGTCAACTGACAAAGCACAAATTTTGCTTAATCATTTTCAAATAAAAAAACCCTTAATTCACCTAACTGATGAGAACC
>JBNAVI010000067.1:0-2852 GCA_049700175.1 Microgenomates group bacterium
CTGTGGCGAATCCCACTCCCTTCGCTTTTTATATTTTATCCCTATTTCTTAAGATTAAGCAATAAAAATATTTATACAGGTTTTACTGATGATTTAAAGAGACGATGATAAGAGCATAAACAAGGTAAAGTAAAATCAATAAAAAATTATTCTCTTCAATTTTTTTGGTTTATAAGCGGGGATTGACCGCTGGGTTATAATTACTTATTCTAATTTCAAATAATTTATTATAATAAAAAACTATGAGTAATCCTTGCACTTTCTACATTGTCCGGCATGGTTTAACTGATTGGAATATGCAAAGGCGGCTTCAAGGTCAGGTTGATATTCCTTTAAATAAAAAGGGAGAGGAGCAGGCGATAAAAGCAGCTAAGGAATATTTTAAAGGAGTAAATTTTGCTGTCGCTTTTTCTTCTGATCTTTTACGGGCAAAAAAAACAGCTGAAATTATTGCTTTGGAAAAGAAGATTGCTTTAAAAACAACCCAACTTTTACGTGAGCGCAGTTTTGGGCCTCATGAAGGAAAGGGAGCTGAAGATATAAAAAAAGAATTAAAAATGGACATCAAAAATTTTAGAATTTTATCTGATGAACAGTTGGCAAAACTTAATATTGAAACTAACAAGAAAATGATGACAAGATTTATTAATTTCTTGCGAGAAACAGCTATAGTTTATCCGGGTAAAAATGTACTAGTGGTTACTCATGGTAGTTTGATGCGAATTTTTTTGGAGAAATTAGGTGTAATTACCAAAGAAGAATCAAAGAATTTAATCATTGAAAATTTGGCCTATTTTGTTTTACAATCCGATGGAGTGGAGTTTAAGGTGAAGGAGATGGTTGGGATTTTTGTGGGGAAGGAGGCGTAGGAGTTGCTCCTTTTAAAATCAATTTAAATTCTTTTTGAAAGTGTTCCCATTGATCAATTCCTTCTTTTGGATATAAAATATAACCCCCTTCGGAAGAATAACCCTCTTTTAAAAAATTATCAGTGGAGATAACAAAAGTGGTTAAGTAATATTGATTAGCTTTTAAACTTTCTTGTGAGAGTTTTTTAATGTCGGAAATTGAAAGATCGGTTTTTATGTGTTCTCCTAACTGGTTAAGTAAGAGAGGGGCTTTGGCAATAAAACCTAAAGATAAAACTTTATCTTTAACGGCCATCAGTAAAAGATGTTGTCTTCGAGCACGGGAAAAATCATTGCCGTCTTGGTTTGAATGGCGGGAGCGAACGTATTTTAAGGCGGTTTCACCATTCATTAAAGTTTTTCCTTTGGTAAAAGTAATGGTTTCATAACGACAAGGAAAAGCAAGGTGAGGAGAGGCGGTAGCGTTTTTGACAAATTCCTCAACTTTTGGATCTTCAGAAAAAACGCGATCGCGATCTTCTGGATTATAACCGGGTTTTAAAAAAACTTCGGCCTTTTTAAAGAGCTCTTCGGTTTGTTGGTCACATAAGTCTTTTTCTTTGCCTTCAATTGGATATTGGGGGTCGGTAAAAGATTTTTCCACATTTACCTCAACCCCGCCCAATAAATCAATTGCCTTTTTAAAGCCCTCAAAATCAACTGCAATATAATTATCAATTTTTACTCCAAAAATTCCCCCAACAATATATTTAATTAAATTAGCATCTTTTTTATCACCGAGAAATCTTTTATCCAAGAGAGGATAATTTTCCGGAAAAAGCTCCATTTGATAAACGGCATTAATCTTTGTGTGAAAATCAGAATTGTCTTTGGTTGGCAGTTTTACCCATAAATCACGGGGGATAGAAATTAATGTGGCTGATTTTGAAGCTAAATCCAAGTGAAAAAGCATTATTGTATCAGTCAAATAAGCACCCTCATGCTTGCCGCCGCCATAGCCAAAAAGAAGAATATTATATTGGGTTTTTTCTTTGGGGATTTCTTTTTTTGGGGTGTAGATTTTTTGATAGAATTGAAGGGTCTTAAAAGTAAAAAAAATGACCGCGGCTAAAAAAAATCCCAGTGTTGCTAAAAAAAATTTCTTCATAAGAGTTTATTATATAAAAATATTTGGCAAAATTTCAGCAATGAGAGAGTTTTTGACTAGTTTAACTCAAGTTGAAAAGAAATGCCAACCTCAACTTTTATCAGAAAAAAATCTGATCTTTTTCATTTGAACAGCGATTTCGCCACCTTTAATATTTGTTAATGTTGAATTAATTATATGCGGTCGCATATAATTATGGCAACTATAAAAAGGATTTTATTATTTTGATAGGATATTTGGAAGTTTGTTTATGGAGTTATTTTTCCAATTTTTCCAAAAGTTTTTCAACGGTTTTATCGTTGATTTTGTGATAGCGGCCTTTATGAGAAAGTAATGCGCCGGAAAAGGTTTTTGGAATATGCAAAAGTTCATGAATTAAGGTTTTTATCTGGTTGCGTTTTGAAAGTTTATCAAAGCGTTTGGCATTAACTTCAATGATATAACAAGGTTTGATACCGGCTACTTCCTTGAAAATTTTCGCCATACCCCAGATGCGGGCATAAGCGCGGGTTTTAGCATCCAAGGAGCGGATACAATAAATTCTTTTTGGATCAATATACTTCATTCTTAATCGATCAATCAACTGATCAATAGTTTTTTTGATTTCAGGGGCGATTTGGTAGTTCATAGATGAATTATATGATAAATTTGAAATAGATTTAAAGTTAAAAGTCAGTTTTTGAATCAAAGACGAACCTTGATTAATTAATCACTTTAAAGGCAAAATTAAAAGATTGTTCTCTGAGGAGGTAAAATTAAGTATAAGGGTAAAAACTGTTAAATTTTTTTTGGAAATCTCCTGAAATGGGTAGCGAAGTGGGCGGGATAAATTTTGC
>JBNAVI010000068.1:0-2845 GCA_049700175.1 Microgenomates group bacterium
TCTTTTTGTTAAATAGCTCTATTTTTGGATAAGAGGTAAATTCAGCCACTTTTTTAAATCCCAATCTTCCATTAAAAAGCGCATCATAATACTGGTTTAAAAGGGGATAAGTTTTTTTTAAATATTGACAATGATTAAAAAAATAACCGCTTATCTTTTCATTTTTCTTTTGACAATAATGATTTCTAAAAATTCTTCTTGAAGGAACAAAAATATAATCAGCCTGACTTAAATGATTTTTTAACTCACTAAATTTTTCTTCACTTAAATCCAGATCATAAAAATTAAAAGAAATATAAGTGTAATTGGAATAAAAATTCATTTTTTCTGGTAAAACAAAAGGAACATCAACGACATTAGCAGTTTCCGATAAAATATAACTTCCCGGGGGAATATTTTTTACACTCCAAATAGAAGCCTGAAACCGACTATCCAACCCTTTATAAACCGCCAGATAACCAATCCCCGGCAAAAGCAAAAATAAATAAAAAGTCAAAAACAAAAAATGGGAAATTTTATTTTTCTTAAAATAGGTTTTTACTTGTTGCAAAAAAATAACCGCGATAATTAACATCAAAGGAAAAATAGGTGCCATAAACCGAGTCCATTTAGCATATAAAAAGGCATTTGGAATAAAATAAGCTAAAATTGCCCAGCGTAAGAAATTAATCTCTTTTTTCCTCCAACTTAAAAAAACAAATCCCAAATAAAAAAAAATACTCAACCAACCCAAGACATAAGGAAATATCTTTGTAATTTGAAAAACAATAGGTATGGTGTTTTTAAATTGCCGGGTATAAAAAACATCAATCTTTCCCAAAGCTACCCCAGATTCATAATTAAAAGCTCCTGAAAATTCTCTCCAGGCCAAAAAATTATAAGGAGAAAAAATAACCAAAAAAAATCCGGTTAAAAAAATTAGCAAAAAACAATCAACAATAATTCTTTTCAGCCACAAAAAATTTTTTTCTTTTTTGAAAAAATAATAATTTATATCCAAAAGGGAAATAACCGATGGCAGAATAAAAATTAAAGAGGAAACTTTAGTCGCTGCCGCTAAACCTGTCATTAACCCAATTAGCAAAATCAATCTTTTTTTCTTAATTAAAAAATCATCTTTTTTAAGTTGGATTAACTTTAAATTAAGATAAACAATTAAGCTGTAAAAAAGCATTAAAACTGCCTCGGTTGTCCCAAAATGAGAAAATTGAATAAAAAAGGGAATAAAAATTAAAGGCAAGGAAAAAAATACCCGTTGACTAATATTTCTTATTCTCTTTCCCAAAATCAATTCTATTATCTTCAGCAAAACAAAAAAATTTAATATCGAGGCAGAAAAAGAAATTATTCTTAAAGAAACAACTGCTTCGGAAAAACTAACAACTGTATTGAAATCACCATCCAAAAATTTTAATATCAAAGCAATTAAATAGGCTAAATATAAATTAAACTGGCCGTAAGCAAAAAAATGAGGGTTAAAACATTTAGTAATGGTTGAAAAATTAAATTCTGTTGGCGGTAAACGACAATTTAAATTCTCAATGGCCATTGCCATATTGCGTTCATCCGGATGCATCGGGTAGGGGAGACCCCAACCTAAATTAACCCCCCGGGTATAAAAAAGGAGTAAAATTAATAACAACCAAACGGTAACTGAAGCTATTTTTTTCCAGTTGATTTTAAACATTTTTAATTTATAATTAATTTAAGCCCTTAAATTTTAGCAGTTTAAAGAATTATTATAAAATAATATCAAAAGAAAGAAAAGTATGAGTCAATATGAATTAACTCTTCTTTTGTCTAAGAAAGAAGATTTGGAGACAGTTAAAAAAATTATTGATGAGGCTGGTGCATCAATTGTAAAAGAAGAATCATGGGGAGAAAAAACCCTCGCTTATCCAATTAAAAAACGGCAAACTGCTTTTTTCTTTAATTTCTTGCTTCAAATAAAACCTAAAGATCTACTGGAATTTAAAAGAAAATTAAATTTTGAAGAAAAAATTTTGCGTTATTTGTTGTTATTAGTTGATAAAAAATAACTATGGCTAGTCGTTCATTAAATCGGGTTATCTTAATTGGCAATTTAACCCGTGATCCGGAATTAAAATACACACCCTCGGGTGTAGCGGTTTGTACCTTCGGTGTTGCCACCAATCGCAATTGGACCACCGCTTCAGGCGAACAAAAAGAGGAGACCCAGTATCACCGCATTGTTGCTTGGCAAAAGTTAGCCGAACTTTGCGGAAAAATTTTAACCAAAGGAAGAAAAGTATATTTGGAAGGAAGAATCACGTATCGAACTTACACCGGAAAAGATAACATCCAAAGGCAAATTGCCGAAATAGTTTTGGATGATTTTATTGTCTTTAATGATGGTAAAAAACATGCCGGTATCACTCAGGAAGTAGAGGCGAAAGAACCGGTCAAAGAAGAAGTAAAAGTTGAGGAAGAAGTCCCCCCACCAGAAGCCGAAGAAGTGGTTGCTGGTGAAAGCGGTGCTGATCAAAAAAGCGAAGAGGAAAAAATCGATGAAAGCGATATCCCATTTTAAAAAGAGGAGTCTCCTTAAAGAGGAGACTCCTCATCGAAATTTTGTTTTTTCTTATGAAAAAATGTTTTTTTTGTCAATATAGGATTGAACCATCCTATAGAGATGTTGAAAATTTAGAAAAATTTTTAACAGCCAGAAAAAAAATTTTACCGGCTAAAAAATCTGGTGTCTGTGCCAAACACCAAAGACGGCTCTCAAAACAAATCAAATACGCCCGCTTTTTAGCCCTCATTCCTTATGTTTCCTATCAAGGAATTAAATAAAGGTCCGTCCTTGAACCAAGGTCCGTCCTTT
>JBNAVI010000069.1:0-2831 GCA_049700175.1 Microgenomates group bacterium
TTTTTCAATCCTCCCGGATAACCTGAATAACGGGTATAAATCTTGTTTTCAGCTTTTTTTCCTGTTAATTTTACTGCTTGAGCATTAGTTGCCACCACATAGTCTCCACAGTCTAAATACGGAACATAATTAGTTTTATGCTTTCCTTGTAATAACTGGGCTATTTTGCCGGCAATTCGGCCTAAAACTTTATTTTTAACATCAATTTCATACCAGCATCTGATTATTTGAGATGCTTTAACTGGTTTTGTTTGTTCGGTTATTTTTTTCATATTACTGATTTTCTTTTTTAACAACAACTTTTGATTGATTAACTTTCGGATTCTCTTTAATTATTGGTCTTACCCAGACTAATTGGGAAAGCAGTGCTCCATCGGAAGTCCTTTCATTAAGTTTAATTAATCTCACATAACCACCATTAATATCACTGAAAACCTTATTCACATTATTAAAAATAAAGTTAACCAATTGTTTATCATCAAGGTATTTAAATAAATATGCCCGATTTTTTTCATTGTCTATTTTGGATCGGGAAACGACTCTTTCTATTAAACTTTTAAGTAATTTTGCTTTTGAATGGGTGGAAACAATTTTTCCGTCTCTGATAAAATTTTTTAATAACTTTTTCATTATCATTTTATTGGAATCTTTTCCTAATTTTATTTTAATTTTTTTTACCTTATGTCTCATGGCGCCTTATTATTTTAGTTCTATTTTTAATTTTCTTAATTCCTTGTTTATTTGTTCAACCGATTTTTTACCTAAGCCTTTAATTTTATTTAACCTTTCCCAACCAACCATTACTAAGTCAGCCACCGTCTCGATTTTTTCCTTTAATAGAGCATTAACTACTCTTGAGGGTAAATTTAACTCATCAATAATTATCTCTCCATATTGTTTATCAATTAAACTCTCCTCTGTTTGAAATATTTTTTCTTCTTTAAAAACATCTTTTCCCGATAAAATATGATTAAAATGATTGGCTAATATTACACTGGCGTCTCTTAAAGCTTTTTCCGGTGTAATACTACCATCTGTTTCCAGTTCGATTATTAATTTTTCATAATTACTTTTTCTTCCCACTCTTGTCTCCTCAACTTTAAAATTGACTTTTTTTACTGGAGAAAAAAAGGCATCAATGGGAATAAAACCGGTTACTTTCTCTTTTCTGTCTTCAACTAATGAACTACCAATACCCACTTCAACAATTGCCTCCATTTCAATTTTTGCCTTATTTCCGGTGATTTCCGCAATATACAAATCTTTATCCACCGGCACTACTTCTCCTTCTAAATCTTTGGCATAAATTTTTCCCGGTTTATTAGCTTTTAAATAAACTTTAAAAGGACCCTTCCCTTGGTAATTAAAGTGGATTTGCTTAAGATTAAGGACTATTTCTAAAATTGATTCTTTAACTCCCTCAACCGTTGCAAATAAATGAGAAACTCCTTCAAATTTAACATTGGTTATAACACACCCTTCTAAACTGGAAAGTAGGATTCGCCTTAATGCATTACCTAAACTGTGACCAAAGCTTAAAGGTAATGGCTCTAAAATAAATTTCCCAGAGGTGGGGGTAAGTTCAACTTTCTGTGTATAAAAATTTGGCTCTAACATATTGATAAATAAACTTATAAATTTTATCTTGAATAATAATCAACGATTAACCTTAAATTCAAAAGCTTTTCAATATCGGTATTAACCGGCTCACTAATTACTTTTCCTACCAGATTTTCTCTTTTTAACCATGGAGCAATAACTAAATCTTTATTTTTTAAACTTTTCTCAATATAATCAACCTTAGTAATTTTATCTTTGGAAAAACTAATTATATCATCAACTTCGACCAAATAAGAAGGAATTTTAACCTTTCTATCATTAACTTTAATATGACCATGAGCCACTAATTGCCGGGCGGCCGCTCTTGTTGGAGCAAATCCCAAACGAAAAACAACATTATCTAAACGC
The DNA here is from genome assembly GCA_049700175.1 of Microgenomates group bacterium. Taxonomy (GTDB): domain Bacteria; phylum Patescibacteriota; class Microgenomatia; order UBA1406; family GWC2-37-13; genus JBNAVI01. Next base: position 1,969 of record JBNAVI010000069.1, read on the forward strand.
CTTTCAAGTAGATTGATTAAATTAGTTGCTGTATCACCTTTCTTTTTTAGCGCATTTTTAAAATACCTTTTTAATTGCTTTTCTGAAATTAAATAGAGAAATTTTAGTTTTTGCTTTTCCCTTAACTGCTCACCTCTTTCTGAATATCTTTTTCTTCCTTTTATTCCATGTTGACCCGGTAGTATATTAAGTCGTCGCAAAAGCCTAAGATGATTTTTTGAACCAGGTGTTTTTAAACCTAAATCAATACCTTCACGCCGAGCAATTCTATTTCTTGGACCGGTATATTTCATTGCGTCTTATTTTTAATTTGTAACTTTTAAATGGATTCATACTCTTCTTACCTTAGGCGGTCTTACGCCATTATGCGGTATTGGGGTAATATCAACAATTCTATTGATTTCTAAATCGCTATTTTTTATTACCCGCAAAGCAGCCTCTCTTCCCGGACCTATTCCTTTAACAAAAACATCAATGGTTCGTAATCCATATTCAGATAAGGCCTTTTTTAAAGTTGCTTCCGCGGTGGTGGAAGCGGCGTGTGGCGTTGATTTTCTCGTCCCGGTAAAACCAAACATCCCACATGAACCATTGATGATTACATTTCCTTTTTTATCGGTTATAGTAATAAAAGTATTATTAAAAGTGGCGATAATGTAAATTTTCCCTTCTTCAACTATTTTTTTTTCTTTTTTTCTTGGCATAATTTTATATAAAATAAAACTTAGACTTTAAGTTTTTTTACTTCCTGCTTCAGATTTAGCCGTTTGAGTTTTTTGTTGCTCTAATTTTGCCCAAACTTCTTTTTTCAAAGCGCCCACAGTTTTTCTTTTACCTCTTTTGGTCCGGGCATTAGATCGGGT
>JBNAVI010000070.1:0-2821 GCA_049700175.1 Microgenomates group bacterium
AGGGCATTTCTCGCCAGTGATATCCCCTATGAATTTAAAGATATTGAAAAAAAAATAATTGATGATTACACTATTGATTTTGTTTTAAAAAAAAAGTTAGATATCTTTCCTTTGTATTTAACCCAGCCAATAATCCGTTACCCTTTAGTTGGAATTGGTGGATTATATAGGGTGGCTAAAATAAATATCGCCCAGGGTAAGCTAACTGCCATTACCCTTTTTCCTTATGATTTAAAAAATAATGCCATCATTGTTTACAAATTTTTTAATAATGAAAATCAGATGATTATGGCTTATAAAAAAGGAGAAATCAACAAAATGCGAATTTCAAAAAAAACAACGGCTGACTTTTTTAAAAACTGGAAAAATACTCAGGTAAAGTCGGAGGTAAACTACCAATATCTATTGACCCTATTTTTTAATTTTAATAATCCAATTTTAAAAGAGAAAGATTTTCGTCAAGCGATAATTTCCGGTATTGATTTTAGCTATTTTAAAGAATTTGGCGAAATCGCTAACTCACCTTATAGTTCATTCCATTTTGTTTATAATCCACTGCTAAAAAAATATTACTATGATCCAGATAAAAGCAAAAAAATCATTGAAAATTTTAAGAAAAAAGACAAAATAAGGCTTGAATTGAATACATATTCTGAATTTTATGATATTGCCGAATATATTGTTTCTGAACTGAAGAAAGTTGGTTTGGAGGTAAACATTAATATTTTAAATTATACTAGCCCGGGTAATTTTGATTTATTTTTAGCTTATCTGGATTTGCCAAAAGACCCTGATCAGTATTATTTTTGGCATTCAACCCAAAAAAAAACTAATATTGGAAATTACAGTAATGTGCGGGTGGATAAATTATTAGAAGATGGCCGGTCAACTTTAGACAGAAATCAAAGAAAGGAGATTTACTTAAAACTTCAAGAAATATTACAAAATGATCCGCCGGCAATATTTTTATTTTTCCCATATACCTACCTAATTGAGAGAAAATAATTAATTTGTTATAATTTTTAATTGAGCCGGGATGTTGGAATTGGTAGACAAGCAGGACTTAAAATCCTGTCCCCGCTAATCGGGGGTGAGGGTTCGAGTCCCTCTCCCGGCACTTTTCTTTTGCCGTCCTAGCTCAATGGTAGAGCAAGCGCTTTGTAAGCGCAAGGTTGGAGGTTCGAGTCCTCTGGACGGCTCAAAAAAGAGCCCGTAGTTCAACGGATAGAACAAATCCCTTCTAAGGATTAAATGGCAGTTCGATTCTGCCCGGGCTCACCTTAAGGTTTTTAATTAATAAACCAATTGCCCTACTGGTTGACAAACGCAGACAAGCTATAACTTTATAATTTCTAGAAAAAATTACCAGCGTCAGTTTTTTTTAATCTACCCACGAGTATTATTGGATATTGTAAATTTAACGTTTATAAATTAGGGGAATAAAATAACCAAATCTTCAATAAAGTTGATAAATTTAGTATACGATCGTATATCAATTTTATCAACCTTTTTAACGTTTTAAGTTGAAAGAATGAGCTTTGAAGATAACTCATTTTAATTTAATATAAAGGTAGTTTTTTAACAGTGCCAGAGGGGAGATTTGAACTCCCACGCCTTGCGGCACAGCCTCCTCAAGACTGCGTGTCTGCCAATTCCACCACTCTGGCTTAATAAAAATATTATACCTTATTATTGTTTTTACTTAAATTATGTGTATCACTCCCATCCATTTATTTAATAAGGTCCGTCCTTTAGTAAAGGACGGACCTTGATATTTGTTCTATAATAATATTTCTTTAACCCCGAGGTGTTTTAAACCTTTAAGAGTAACAATTCTTCCTTTAACTGTTTTTTTTTATAAGGCCGGTTTGAATAAGGTATGGTTCAATAAACTCCTCAATCGTTCTTTTGTCTTCATTTAATGCGTGGGAAAGAGTATCAAGACCAACCGGTTGATTTTGAAATTTAACCGCAATAGTTTTTAAATACTTGATATCGATATTATTTAAACCCAATTGATCGATTTCAAGAATTTTAAAGACGCTCTCTAAAAAATCTTTATTAACTCTTTTTTTATTATTGGACTCAAAAAAATCCCTTATCCGTTTAATAATGTGATTGGCTATCCGGGGAATACCTCTTGATCTTTTGGCAATTTCTAAAATACAATCATTATCAAAGGGTAGGTTAAATATTTTGGCCGTGCGTCTTATAATTTCCGCCATTTCCTCAATTGTATAAAAATCCAGTCTTAATATTAATCCAAATCGATTGCGCAGCGGTTCAGAAAGCAAAGCTAATTTAGTGGTTGCCCCGATAATGGTAATTTTAGGCACAGGAAGTCTAACGGTTCTGGCTGATGGGCCTTTACCAATAATAATATCGAGATAAAAATCCTCGATGACCGGATAAAGTAATTCTTCAACTGTTTTTGGTAATCGATGGATTTCATCAATAAACAGGATATCATTATCTTTTAAATTGGTAATGATAGCCGCTAAATCTCCGCCTTTGGTTATAGCGGCGCCTGAGGTTATTTTTAATTCGCCGCCAATTTCATTGGCAACAACATAAGCCAAGGTAGTCTTTCCTATCCCGGCTGGTCCATAAAATAAAAGGTGTTCAGTTGGGCCCCTTTTTTTTACTCCCTCAATAAAAAGTTTTAAAGTCGAGGTTATTTTTTTTTGTCCGATATATTCTGAAAAATTTTTTGGTCGCAGACTATTGGTAGACATACTTTTATTTTATCATCTTTAACGCTTCTTTAATCTTTTCTTCAACCGATAAATTTTTAGGAATTTTTCCCAAAACCTTTTTGGTT
>JBNAVI010000071.1:0-2803 GCA_049700175.1 Microgenomates group bacterium
GGAATCTTGGGGCAAAACTAGCCAAAGGAAAATTTTTAATTTTTCTGGATGCTGATAGTCAAGTAAACTGCTTTTTTACCCAAAAGGTTTATAAAACAATACAAAAGAAAAAAGGGTTATTGTTTTTACCCTATTTAGAATCAGAAGAAAAAAAACCTCAGTACAAATTTTTATTTGAATTTATTAATTTTATCGTTGAAATTTCTCAAATTAGTGGTAAACCATTTTCCGCCGGTGGAGCATTAATTATTGAAAAGAATTTTTTTAAATTATTACAGGGTTATAATATAAAACTTTTTATGTCTGAAGATCATGATTTAATAAAAAGAGCTTTTCAATGGGGAGTTAGGGCTAAATTTTTGAAGGATGTTAAAGTAAAATTTTGTCTTCGACGTTTAAAAAAAGAGGGTAATTTAACTTTATTTTATAAATATTTTTTAGCCAGTGTACACTATATTTTTAAAGGCGAAATCAGGAAAAAAATTTTTGACTATCAAATGGGCGGTCATTATTTTAAAACAGATAAGAAGAGAAACAACTTTATAAATAATTTTGAAGAATATTTAAAACAAATTAAAAAAATTTTTACAATTTAAATTTAGCCATTATTGGGTAGTGATCGGAGTAATCAATATTTATTCTTTGACAGTTAATTAATTTTAATTTTTTATAAAAAATATAATCAATTTTTAAACGGTCACTTATTAAAAAACTGAAAATTTTTATAATCCCCCTCACAATAAAGTTAAAATAGAAATCTTTCAAGTTTCTATATTTTATCGTATAAGTTAATTTTTTTGTTGCTTCTTTAAAACCATGCTCTAACATAATTTTTTCCAACTTTTTTCTTCCATAGGGAAAATAATTAAAATCTCCGGCAATAATGGCGCTGGAATTTTTATCGATTTTAAAGTTGTTTAAAACATTTCTTAATTGTTTTATTCTGGTGTTATTTGAACCATAAACAGTAAGATGGGTATTAAAAACAGCAATTTTTTTATTGGTGGTTTTAACTTTGAAAACAGTTTTTAAAACATTTCTTTTTAGTTGGTTTGAGTTAAATATTTTAGGAAAAGAAAATAAAAAATCAAAAACAGTTTTTGATAGAAGGATAATATTAGAATTATTAAATTGAAGTTTTTGTTTATTATAAAAAGTGGCAATACCAAAAACACCCTCTTTTTTTATTGCATAATTAGAAAAATCAGCTAATTTATAAATTTCTGATTCCAATTGAGTGAGGTTTTCTTCATCAGTGGCGATCTCCTGTAAACAAATTATATCTGGATGGTATCTAGAAATTATTTCTTTTAAACCTCTTAATCCACGATTAAAAAGAGTATTGTAGGTTAAAAAAGTTATTTCCGTTGCCATTTAATAAATTATACAAATTTACAAAAAAAACATCAAAAGTTATTCAAAAGTTATCCACATTTTTATCTGGAAAAATTACGGATTAATGTAGCGCCCTACGACCCCATGATATAACTATAGGTTATCTTATAGTATATTGAAAATAAAATATAGGACTTGACATTTGGGATATTAAAGGGTATATTTAAATTATGGTTAAATTAAAGGGAGAAAGAAAAAATAAGATTGATTTTTATTTAAAAAAATCAAGTAGTGATGATTTCTTTAATATTACATATCAATTTAAAAGTCTATTAAAAAAGAGGTTGAAAATTCCCGTTCAGCTTTACCACCTATAACCAACGAAGAAAAAAAGAGCATCACTACCGCTCGCATTTGGGGTGACGACGAGTAGTAATGCTCTTCTTTTATAACATAGCAAATTAATTTTTTTTTGTCAATAGCATCAATAATTTACTTGATATATTGCTCCATTTTTATTGGAAGTTCTAAAGATTTCTTTTCCTATAATTTTAAATTTTTCTTCATTGAGCTTGGGATATTTTTGTTTTTCAAGTTGCGAAACAATTACATATTTTACATTATATTTTTTTAAAAGACTAATTGTTTGGTTCATATTAGTTGATTCATAAATATTAACTATATCAGGAATCCTTTGACCAACAAAATCAGCTGAACCGCGCCAAAGCCATTCGTGCACCCACCAGCCGGCAACGGTTGGCAATCCAGTCATTGCGGAAATTCTTTCATAATCAGTATAAGAGTCTCCTTGCGCCTCAAGAATTACCGGTTGATTTTTTATATTCTCGTTTAGCCAATCAACTATTTCTTTATCCTCCGGGTAAAAATCTCTAAGCCATAAACTACCATCCAATTGGACTTTTTTATTTAGCTGACCATAATAGGAGGGGATAGCATAAAAAGGATAGATAAAAACAAAAGTAAAAAATAAAAAGTAAAGAACAAAGAATATCTTTTTTTTGAAGGTTTTTATTAAAAATAAAGTAAATGTAGAAGCGATGGCCATCATAATAAATGCCTGATATCCTAATTTAAACATGGTATTGGCCCGAAAATGAGCCGGGTAAATATCTTTGATATAAAAAAATTCCGGTAGAATAATTAAAAAAGTACCAAATAAAAAAAGAATTAAAATAAAATCAAGAATTGGAAAAGAATCTCTATTTAACTTTTTTTTAAGATTACTAATAATTAAAAGATAAAATAAAAAATTAAGCCAAAAAAATCCCCAAAGGACAAACAGCATCCATAATGGCGATATTTGGCAATTGCCCTTTTCAAAAATAAATGGCCCAATCTTACCAGTATAAGAAAAAATTTCTGAACCGCAATTAACCCCAATACCAGTAACAAAGGGCTTAAAATTTAAAGAAAAAGGAAGGGAAAGGATAATAAATGAAACAAGAGC
>JBNAVI010000072.1:0-2770 GCA_049700175.1 Microgenomates group bacterium
CAATCGCAAATTCAATCTTTAGGTTCAAATTTATTAACGATTTCACCAGGGGCAACGACTTCTTCTGGCGTACGTCAAGCAGCAGGATCTTCAAACACCTTGATTTTAGATGATGCTTTAGCAATAAAGACAAAATTCTTAAATAATTATATAACAGATGTTTCTCCAGAGTTATCAAGGCGAGCTCAAGTAACATATGAGCGAAATAATACTAATACTCAAATCGTTGGAGTTTATCCAGGTTATCAAACTTTAAGAAATATAAATTTGTCAGAAGGCGATTTTATCAGTCAATTTGATGTTGATGGAATAAGACAAGTAGCAGTTTTAGGACCGCAAGTTGTTTCTGATTTATTTGGCGATGGTGTTAGTCCAGTTGGCAAAACAATAAGAATTACTGGAAAAAGTTTTCGAGTTATTGGAGTGACCACTTCAAAAGGTGGAACTGGTTTTTTTAATCAGGATGATATAATTTTTGTACCTTTATCAACTGCTCAAAAAATTCTTTTTGGAGTTGATTATCTATCCTCAATTGCCATTGGAATAAAAGATGAAAAATTAATGAATCAGGCTCGGGATGAAATTGGTTATTTTTTGTTAGCTCGTCATAAAATTAATAATCCCTATCAAGCTGATTTTACAATTATGTCACAAGCTGATATCTTACAGACAGCCACATCAGTGACTTCAACTTTTACTAATTTGTTATCAGGAATTGCGGCAATATCGCTTTTGGTTGGTGGAATAGGAATAATGAATATTATGTTAGTGTCTGTTATTGAAAGAACAAGAGAGATAGGTCTACGAAAAGCATTGGGGGCAAAAAACAAAATTGTTGTTTTACAATTTTTAACAGAGTCAATCATTTTGACTTTAATTGGCGGAATCATTGGCATAATTTCAGGAGTTATTATCTATTTTGTTTTAGCAAAATTAATGAATTTTTCTTTTGTTTTGTCTTGGTGGGGGATATTGCTATCATTTATTTTTTCATCAATTGTTGGTGTTGTTTTTGGTTTTTACCCAGCAAAAAAAGCCTCAGAACTATCACCAATTGAGGCGTTAAGGTATGAATAAAAATAAACCTCAAAACTTAAATGTCAAAAGTCAAATCTTAAAAGATTAGTATTAAGTAGTAAGGGTAAAAAAATAATTGTTAAATTTTCAAATGATTAAATTGTTGAATGACTAAAATCAGTTGTTTTAACAAGAACCGTCCTTTACTAAAAAACGGGCCTGGAAAAAATAAAGAGGAGTCTCCTCCTTAAGGAGATTCCTCAATAAATAAGGATCATCTTTAAATAAAGGATGATCCTTTTAAGGGAAATATTTCAAATTTTATATTTATTAATTTTTGATATTTGCTTTGTATTTTTGATATTTGATATTTGATATTTTTAATGTGTATCTTGAAAGCGATCGCTTAAAAATTGCACATTGTAATAATAGTTGTAATTAATAGGTTTATTTAATATTTTTAAAGTGTTAAATGTTGGATGTTAGATGTTAAAAGTTAGATTTTAAATACTTATGAAAAACTTATTTTCTTATCTTTTAATTATCATTATCAGTTTAGGAATTGGTTTTTATGCTGGAATTTTATATCAAAAAAACCAGCAACAAACACGACTCTCACAATTTGGTAATTTCAGACAAGGTCAAATCCAAAGTCGATTTAACCCGGGTATGCGGTCGGTAAACGGTGAAATCATTAAAAAAGACAACGATTCCTTAACGATAAAATTAAGAGACGGATCAACAAAAATTGTTTTTATTACCGAAAAAACCAACATTTCTATGCCGCAAAAAGCAAAGATTGATGACTTAAAAGAAAAAGAAACAATCTTTGTTATTGGTCAGCAAAATCCCGATGGTTCAATTAGCGCGGAAAATATTCAAATAAATCTAAGAAGATAAATTTAAAAATAACTTTATATTTTTTATTTAGATCGATATAATTCAACTTTATGACTGAAAGCACTAAAAATAATTTTGATTGCTTTAATTTACCTCCTGTCGAATATAGCGGATTAGTTTTAGTTTGTTGTCAAAATAGACGTAATGAATTACGTACGCTATTAAATAACGTAATTCCAGAAGAATTATCACAAAAATTAGCTGTTATTATAATAGGCAGTGATGGTAAAGAAGAAAGGCATCCTCAATCTAAAACAGAATTAGTAATTTTATATCAAAATACAGAGGACGATTTGCAGAAAAAAATAAAATTAGCTCTTAGTCAATTGGGTGATCCCACTTTATTAATTGAAGATTTTAAAAATATAAGCGAAGGAACTCTTTCTTTTTATAATAATGATCCAAAAACAATTTATCCTGATCGGATTCTAAATAGTATTTTAGTTTGGGGTGATGTTTCTATTTATACAAAAGCTAGAATAAAAGTTCTTTTGGAAATGACAGAAGATTCTAATCAAGGCAAAAGAATAAGAGAAGAAATAAAAAAACAGTTATCTGCCCATCGTCAAACGACTAAAACAGGCAGATTTCGAAATCAAGTAGTATTTGATAATACTTATCAATATTATTTTGAAAGTGACAATCCAAAAGAATGGCGACATGGGTTTAAGATGGGGCCTTTGCGAGCAGTTCAAAGAAGATTAGATCTTTTAACAATTGAGGCTTTTAAAAAAGGAAAATTAACTTTAGATGAGATAGAAAGTTTGCCAACAAATACCGTAGAGCGAATTGATTTTTTTGTTACTCATGGACTAATAGATAAAGATTTTGCTCAAAAGCTAATTGAAGCATA
>JBNAVI010000073.1:0-2767 GCA_049700175.1 Microgenomates group bacterium
ATTTACTGTATAATAAATTATACTATATTATAACAAATAAAAGGTTTTAAAAATTTTAAAACTTTTGACTTTTGGCTTATAACTTTTAACTTATTTATACTATCGGATAGCATCTTTATAACTGTCAAGATTTTCTACCGCCATACCAATCCCTCTTATTACACAATAGAGCGGATCATCAACCACAAAGGAAGGGACGCCGGTATAATAAGTAATAAACTTATCAATATTTTTTAAAAGGGCCGACCCTCCCGTAATAACAATTCCCTTCTCGACAATATCAGCTGATAATTCTGGCGGTGTCTCACTTAGAACTTCTTTTACTCCTTGCAAAATTTGTTTTAAAGGTTTCTGGATTGCCTCATTCACTGTTTTTTCCTCAATCTGAATAATTTTTGGCAAGCCAGTTTGTATATCTCTTCCCTTTACCTCCATCATCTGAACTCCTTTTTCTTCTTCAATCAAGGCATTACCAATTTTCATTTTTATTTCCTCGGCTGTTCTTTCACCAATAATTAAATTATGGGTTTTTTTTATATGGTATAAAATTGCCTCATCAAGCTTTGTTCCCGCCACTCTAACTGTCTTGTAAACCACTAACTGACCCAAAGAAATAATGGCAATTTCCGTTGTCCCACCGCCAATATTAACAATCATATTGCCAGATGGTTGCGAAATTGGTACTTTTGCCCCAATCGCTGCTGCCAAAGGCTCTTCAATTAAATAAACATCCCCGGCGCCTGCCTGTTTACAGGCAGAAACAACCGCTCTTTTTTCCACCTGTGAGGCGCCACCAGGTATTGAAATCATCACATCTGGCCAGAATATTTTTCCCTTAAGGGCTTTTTTTAAAAAATAAGTAATCATCGCCGAGGTTGTCTTGTAATCGGCAATCACCCCTTCTTTCATTGGTCGGGTCGCCACAATTGAACCGGGAGTTCTTCCCAGCATCTCTCTTGCCTCATTACCTACAGCCACAATGGTTTTATCTTCCAATGAATAAGCCACCACGGTTGGTTCCCTTAAAACAATACCTTCACCGGCAACATAAACTAAAGTGTTGGCTGTGCCTAAATCCAAACCAACTTTTTTTCGCAAACCAAACATATATTTATATTGTATAATAAAATAAAAATTAATTTGAGAAAAAGAAAAAACAATTTCAAAATAACAATAAAAGTTAGAAAGTTTATAAAGTGACCCTGTGTCATTCCTGCGTTCTTTTCTGTCATTCCCGCGAAAGCGGGAATCCGGTGATTATGGATCCCTGATCAGGTCAGGGATGACGCGGGGTGTCATTTTTAATTTTTAATTGTAATTTTTAATTTTTGATTTTTAACTTTTAATTTTTTTCATTTTGATATTTGATTTTTGATATATCTTTAATGTATATCTTGAAAGCGATCGCTTAAAAGATGCACATTGATATTAGTTGTTAGTTGTTTTATGTCTTTATTTCAACGGTTGATTTTAATTTTCAGTTTTGTTTTTATTTTAGGTTTAATTATTGCCTATGGTCGAGGCTATCGATTAAATTTTAACGAAAAAACCTTAACTTCAACTGGCATCTTAGCCATTACCTCCTCTCCAAAAGCAGCAAAAATTTTTATCAACGGAGAGTTTAAAGGTGCCACTGACTCAAATCTTACCCTCTCTCCGGGAAAATATCAGGTCGAAATTAAAAAAGAAGGCTATACTTCCTGGAAAAAAGAAGTTATTTTAAAAGGAGAGTGGGTTGTGCCAATAAATGCGGTTCTTTTTTCTTTAAATCCCTCCCTTTCTCCTTTAACCAACCTTGGGGTTAATAAGGCTTTTCCTCTTGATAACACTGATAAAATCCTTATTTTTTCCCAAAAAAATGATTTAGAAAGTGATGGCATCTATCTTTTTGAAAATCCAAAAACCACAATTAACATCCTTCCCCCTTTAAAACTGCTTGTAACCAAAAAAAAGTTGCCAGAGGTCGATTTTGAAACCGCCGAAGTTGTTTTTTCGCCTGATTATAAAGAAGCAATTGTTATTTTCACCAACCAATCAACCTTCTTTAAAAGCCAAACCGCTTATCTTTTATCTTTAGATCAGGAAAATCAGGAGCCTTTTGATGTCACCACCTCAAAAGAAACATTAATTTCCACTTGGGAAAAGGAAAAACAAGAACGCTTGTTAAAGATTTTAAATACCTATCCTAAAGATTTGGTTAAAATTGCTAGTGATTCCTTTAAAATTATTTCTTTTTCCCCTGATGAGACAAAATTCCTTTACCAACCGCTTAAAAATCTTACCTTGCCGCTGATTATTAAACCACCACTAATTGCCACCAATCAAACTCCCGAGCAAAGAAATTTAATTAAAGGCAAACTTTATCTTTACGATCGCAAAGAAGATAAAAATTATCAAATTACGGAAATTAAACAAGAAGATTGGATAAAGAACCCTGAGTTTTTGCAATGGTATTTTGATTCCAAACACTTGGTTTTTCAGGAGAATAAAAAAATAATTGTAATTGACTATGATAATCTAAACCGCCAAACATTATATTCTGGCCCATTTCAATCCGGTTTTTTTAATGTTACCAGTAATGGTAAATTGATTATCTTAGCCAATCTAAATCCAGAAACCAATCCCCTACCTGATTTATATCTGGTTGATTTTTAAAATAAAAGCCCAGCTACCCGTATGAGGTGTAAAAACGTGTAAGGTGGAAAAAAAGCTGTCATAATAATCTAAAAATCATCAAGGTTGATAAATTTAGTATACGATCGGATAC
>JBNAVI010000074.1:0-2762 GCA_049700175.1 Microgenomates group bacterium
TGTTTTGTAGAAAAAGAAAACAAAGAGAAAATCCCAAAAAAACTGGATTAATTTTATCAAGGTTAATTGATAAAGAGGAGGTGACCACTGCCAAAGACCAATCATATAACTTTGTGGATCAGTTAAGGGTTTAGTGTCGAAAAGATATTTTATCTGAACTAAACCCAACCAATTTAAAAGCTTAAGCCATAAAGCAATGATTTGATAATAAATTTTTCCGTAAAGCTGGACCTCAAATCCAATCCTTTTCAGGGCAATTAAACCATAAGTAAAATTACCAGTATCGGCTATGGATTTTATTAGAGCTAAAATATTCATATAATCAACCATTTGGTTAAAGAGAAGACCATAAATAAGTCGAAGTCCTATCCCTAAAAAAAGAAGGGCTATTATTTTTTTACAAAGGGTTTTTTTAAAAATTTTCATTTTTTATTTTAGTAATTGTTATCCATTTTTTTTCCCTAACCAATTCTCTATCCTTTTCCCCATAATCAAAAAATCCCACTGCTTTTTTCATTTTTTCCCCATCTAATAGGGAAATTATATAATAGTTTTTTGTGTCTTTTTCTTGAAAAAAAATAAACTCCTTTGTTTTTCGAAAAATTTTAACATTACGCTCTAACCTTTCTTGATTCAAAAAATCATCTAAACTTCCTCTTGTCGCCAATCCCTCGTAACTTGCCAAATAAGAACAGTGGTATTTAGCAAAAAAAAGATTAATATCATCAAGATTTTTTAAAAATTGATTATTTTTTAAAAAAGATTCACTTTTAATTGAGATTCCTTCTTTTCTAAAGATAAAATATCCCGGACAAAAAAACTCACGAAACTGCCAAAAAACTTGAGGGTCGAAATTTTCTGTATTTAATAAGTAATTATTAAAATTTTTAAACTTCATTTCTCTTAAAAAAGGAAAAATTTTAACTGAAAGTTTTGGGGTAAGAAGAATAAACAAAAGTATAATTAAAAAAATTGTTATAAAATAATAAGCAGAAATTTTTTTTAGCATATGATAAAGAATATATTTATTTTTTTCTTCTTAGTAATTATATCATTTGGATTAGTTATTGACTTATTTATTAATAAAGGACAACCGGTGACTTTTGATGGGCCAACTCATATTACCAATATTGCTATGTTTTATAAAAGCTTAAAAGAAGGGAACATTCAGGTTACTTGGACTGATGGTTTTGCTAATTATGGAATGCCTTTGGGTTTAATGGCGCAACAGGTTACTTCTTATTTAGGCGCTTATATTAATTTCCTAACCCAGGATCCTTTAACTTCATATAATCTAGTTTTATTAATTGGTGCCTTTTTCTCAAATTTGACATTATATATTTTTTTGCGGGAATATTTTTGTTCTTTTATATCACTAGCGGCTGTTTTTATTTTTAATCTTGCTCCTTATCGAATAATTAATATATATGTTCGGGGGGCTTTACCTGAGTTTTTTGCTTCAATTTGGCTGCCTTTGATTCTTTTGGGGATAAAAAGATTTTTAGAAACTAATAAATTCTTTTATTTTGTTCTTATTTCTTTGTCTTTTTCTTTAATGATTTTAACCCATCCTTTTATGCTTATTATTTATAGCTTTCCGATTATTTTTTTTAGTATTTTTTTAATCAGTCAAAGAAAAGGTTGGTTAAAAAAAATATTTTATTTATCTTCAAGTTTTATTTTGGGATTTTTATTAAGTAGTTATTTTATTGTCCCTTTAAGTTTGGAGTTAAAATATTTTTATTATGGTTTGGCAAAAAACCATTTTAACTTTGGTCATTTTCTATCTTGGGAGAATTTTTTTGACCCCCGCTGGTTTTATTTTTATAAAGATGATATCGCTCCTCGAGGTCATTTTATGAAGACTGGTCTTTTGGAAATTTTTCTTGTTGTTGGTTTTTTATTATTTTTCATATTTTTAAGAAAAAAAACAGAAAAAACCTATTTGCCTTTATTAAGAACTGTTTTTCTTTCCTTAATTATTTATATATTTTTTCTAATACCCCAAAGCAGTTTTTTTTATAAGAATTTTTCACTTTTGGGCAACGTCCAACATCCTTGGCGCATGCTTTCTGGTTTTATTTTTCTACCACCGATTATTCTGGGATTTTTTGTTGATAAAGCGCTAAGTCACCTTCAAAATAAAGCTAAATTAAACATTAAATTGATTATTATTCATTTATTATTCGTTATTATTTCTTTCTCAAGAATACCCCAACTTTATGGAAAAAATTATCAATTAGTACCAAAAGAAAATTACTTTTTTACTAAAGAGAATTTACATGCGGTCATTTTAAATACGATTTGGACAGGTAAAGCTGAAGATTATCCAGTTAAAAAAATAAAGGGAGAAATTGTTGAAGGCGAGGGAAAATTAAAAGTGAATGAAATAAAAAACAATTATCGAAAATATTACTTAAAAGCAAAAACACCAGTAAGATTAGTTGATTATACTTTTTATTTTCCTGGTTGGCGGGTTTACGCCAATAGAAAAAAAATCCCAATTGAATTCCAGGATCCAAATTATCGAGGAGTAATTACTTATAAATTAGATCAGGGAGAATCTGAAATTTTGGTAAAATTTGAAGAAACAAAAGCAAGATTTTTAGGCAAGTTTTTAAGTTTATTGGGGATTTGTAGTTTAATTTTATTTTATGCTAAAAGAAAAGTTTTATTTAATAATTAAAGTTTTTTTTGTTTCAGTTTTACCAGTTTTTCTTATTTGGCTTCCTTTTTTACTGCATTTAGATAATTTATTTTTT
>JBNAVI010000075.1:0-2740 GCA_049700175.1 Microgenomates group bacterium
AGTTAAAAATTTTGTAAAGTTTATATTGTTATACCAACCCGCCTATAACCGCGTCGGTTGACAGTAAAGAGGATTCTTAGCCTAAACGGGGTTTTGAGAGTGCGAAACCCTGAACTGTGCCGACTTTTGTGGAGACTGGTTCATGGGTAAACGTAACATAGATACCTGCTTAAGCTTGGATAGCAAAAATTCAAGCTATGAATTTCAGACTGTTAACTTAAAATTTTATTAATGTTAGTGATAAATAGTGTTGTGAATTAACTGATAAGTAAAAAAATATTATTGTAGAGACTTAATATATAGCATATTAAAAAATGAATGATTAAATTTCATTATTTCATTATTTGTTTATTTCATTATCTCATTATTAATTGTCATTATTATTTATTCATTATTCATTATTATTTAATTTACCCATTCAACTGACTTTAATATCAAAAAATCACCCAGAGGTACAAGTTATCGCGGTCGCGACAAAATGTACCCTCCCAATCTCCATCTAAATCTTTAAAATTAAAAAATAAATTAATATATAATGTATCTATGAATAAAAAAATTTCTCAATTTTTCCCCATATATTTTAAAAATCTATCAACAGCGATTTTCAACCTTTATATCTTTTTCCCATATTTTTTTTCAATAAAAATATTAGCAAAAACACTATTTTATCCATGGAAAAACTTAATTTATACAAAAAAAGCCCAATTTTTTTCTTTTTCTCAAATATTAGAAGCAATTAGTTTTAATCTTATCTCAAGAACAATTGGATTTTTTGCCCGTTTTTCTCTAATTTTATTTTGGTTTTTTCTTCAGTTAACCTATACTATTTCTCTTCCTTTTATTTTTTTGTTTTTTATTTTAATTAGTCCTATTTTTTTTCTGTTTAACCTCTTTTCTGAATCGGAAGAAGAAAAGAAAAAAAAACAAAGAGAAAATTTTATAAAATTTCATCTTCTCTCTGCGGAGAATAAAGAAAAGGTTAAGGCTTGGTTTGAAGACTATTATCAAGAATGGCAAAAGTTAAAACGCTGGTATTTAAAAGAAAATCTTTTTCAAATACCACCTTTAGCCCGCGATTGGGCTTATGGATATACCTATAACCTTAATCAATTTTGTGAAGAACTGACAACGGCCGAATATCTTTCTTCAAAAACTGCCGTCGTTGATAGAGAAAAGGAAATAACCCAAATTGAAGATATTTTAATTAAGTCCCGCTATAACAATGTTTTAATTGTCGGCGAAGATGGGGTAGGCAAACACACCATTGTTGACGCCCTTGCCTATCGGGTTTATCACGGAATTACCCAAAAACCCCTTATGTATCATCGAATTCTTAAATTAAATATGGAAAAAATTTTAACCACCTTCAACGATCAAATAAAACGGGAGGAATTTTTTGACCAGTTATTATCCGAGGCTTCTCAGGCCAAAAATATCATTATTTTTATTGACAAAATTGACCGTTATTTAGCCGGTGATGATTACACCCGGGTTGATTTGTCAATCCCGATAGAAAAATATGCCAAAACTTCCCTTTTGCAGATTATTGGTATCACCACGCCATTTTTTTATCAAAAAATCATCTTCCCTAATGATAAAATAAACCAAATTTTCACCAAGGTTAATGTTGAAGAAATTACCCCGGAAATAGCGGAAAAGATTTTATTAAAATTAATTTTTAATTTTGAAAATAAATATCAATTAGCCATTCCCTACGAAACAATAAAAAACGCCATTATCAAATCAAATTTTTATTTAACCTATATTCCCTTCCCGGAAAAAGCCATTGATTTAATTGATTTAGCCTGCGCTAAGGCAAAAAAAGAAGGTAAAAAAATCCTCCATCCTCTTTATGTAGATTTAGCCATCATGGAAAAAACCCATATTCCCACCATTATGACTGAGGAAATTAAAAATAAATTACTCCATTTAGAAGAAAATTTAAAACAAAAAATTTTTGGCCAAGAGGAAGCGATGATAAAAATCGCTTCAGCGGTAAAGCAGGCATTTATTTTGGCCGGTAAAAGAAAAAAACCGATAGGAAGTTTTCTTTTTCTTGGCCCAACCGGGGTTGGAAAAACTGAAACAGCCAAAATATTAAGTCAGGTTTTTTTTGGATCAGAAAAATATCTTTTGCGTTTTGACATGTCTTTGTATCAAACAAAAGAAGATATTGAAAAATTAATCGGCTCATATCAGACTAAAGATCCCGGGTTACTTACCCAGACCATAAGAGAAAATCCCTATGGTGTTTTGCTTCTTGATGAAATTGAAAAGACTCATCCCGATTTATTAAATATCTTTCTTACCATTCTCGATGAGGGTTATTTCACTGATAGTTTTGGTAAAAGAGTTGATTGTAAAAATTTAGTTATTATCGCTACCTCCAATGCCGGAAGCGATTTAATGTTTAAACAAGAAAAAGTTGAGGATACTAACTTTCTTATTAATTACCTAATTGAGAAAAAAATATTTACTCCTGAATTTCTAAACCGATTCGATGCCCTTGTTTTTTATAAACCTTTAAAAGAAAGCGATTTCCTTTTAATTGCCAAAAAAG
Source organism: Microgenomates group bacterium (assembly GCA_049700175.1). Lineage (GTDB taxonomy): Bacteria > Patescibacteriota > Microgenomatia > UBA1406 > GWC2-37-13 > JBNAVI01. Next base: position 2,561 of record JBNAVI010000075.1, read on the forward strand.
CGGTTGCTTTACTTAAAAAAGAAGTTTTTAACTTGTATAATGTTGAAATTGAAGTCAGTGATGAATATCTTTTAAAATTAATTAAAGAAAAGCTCGATTTTCGCTTTGGGGCTAGAAATTTACAAAGATTATTAAAAGAAGAAATAGAAAAACAAGTGGTCGATTCAGTTTTAAATAATA
>JBNAVI010000076.1:0-2738 GCA_049700175.1 Microgenomates group bacterium
TGATTCAACCGAATATTTAACCTCTGTAATCACCTTAAGTATTCCTCATCCGCCTGGCTATCCTCTATATACCTTATTAGGAATTGGAGCAACAAAAATTTTATGGTTTTTAAAGCCGATATTGGTCCTTGGTTTATTAAATATTGTTTTTTTTCTTTTATTTATATTTTTTTTGTTTAAATTATTTTCTTTGTTGAAAATTGAAAAAAAAATTCTATTTTTTTCCTTTTTATATTTTAGTTTTATTTTTCCCGTATTATTATATAACTTGGTACCGGAAGTTTTCGCTTTAAATTTACTTATCTTGGTTTTAATAGTTTATAATGGCTTCAGTTTTATAAAAACAAATAATTATAAATACTTAAGTTTTTTTTATTTAACCTGTGCTTTAGGACTAGCCAATCACCACTCTTTTATTTTTTTTACCTTACCCTTTCTAATTCTTGACCGAAGATTTATAAACAAGCGAATATTATTTATTTTTTTATTTCTTATTTTTTATTTTTACCCTGTTTTGGCCAGTTTAAATAATCCACCAATTGATTGGGAAAACAGCAAGAGCATTTCTGGCTTAATCAGATTATTTACTAGAAGTTCATATGGAACTTTTACTGCTTATTATGGATCTTCTCCAAACTTAATTAATCAGCTGACAATCTTGCTATCAACGGTGATTTTTGTTATTGGTGATTATAAACCTTTTGGTGTTTTTTTAATATTGTTAGGTTTTTTTTATTTAAGAAAAAAGGAGAGATTATTATGGCAATATTTGCTAATAACTACTTTTCTTTATTTATTCTTTTTGTATTTAACTAATTTTGATTTAAGTAAAACATTTTCTTTGGCAACATTTGAAAGATTTTTAATCGCCTTTTATTTAATCCTTTTTTTCTTTTTTGTTTATGGAGCCCACTACATGCTGAAATTTTTAATGACAATCTTAAAAAATCACGAAAAAAAAATAATTAATATTATTTTAATTTTTTTTACCTTTTCTATTTTAATTGTCCATTCATATCCGACAATTAATATTATGTTCACATTTAAAAATACAAATTATTTTTATAATTTTTCCAATACACTACTTAACATTCCTGAAAAAAATTCAATTCTTCTTTTAAAATCTGACATTACTTATTTTCCGGTAGCTTATCAATACTATGTTGAAAAAAAAAGAAATGATTTAATTTTTGTTTTTCCACCTATGTTTCAAAGAGATTACTATTTAGAGAAAGTTAAAAAAAAATACCCACAGCTAATATTGAAACAATCACTTTCAACTGAAGATTTTATTAAAAATAATAAAAAAAAATATCGAATTTATTCGGAAAACCCTTACCCTTATGGTTTCTATATTCCCTACGGCCTCTTATGGAAATTTTATGATAGCCAAACACAAATAAAAAAAGATTTAAATAAAATTATTTATTTTAATCAAAATTTTTGGCTAAATGATTTGCCGATATTTTCCATTGAGGAAAAACTAAATAAAATATTATTCTTAAAATCTCTCAAAGAATTTTACCAAGAGAAATTGTTCTTTTATATTAGATTTTTATACGACAATAACCAATACTCAACATTAAATATTTTTTTAAACTTACTACACAAAAAATATGATATTAAAAATTTAAATTATCTAAGTAATTTAATTGATAGCTACTTGGGGGTTGAATTTTGTGAAAAATTAAGCTGGCAAAATAAAAAAAATTATTGCCTTTAAATTAAATTAGATAGTATTAATCTATTAACGATGTAACTATTTTTTCAAATAAATTTCTAAAACCTCTGAATAATTATTTATGAAAGAAAAAGTTTTTATCTTTTCATAATCATTTAAATAATTTTTATCAATTAACTCCAACAGGGCTAAGATCCGCCAATCAGCAATAATTAATTTAGGGTTATTTTTTATTAAAAAATCTTTCAATTTGTCAAAATTTTTATATTTAAATTTCTTTTGAGAAAAATAATAATAAAGAATAAAGGGATCGTGGAGATTTGAAAGATTAATTTTGGAAGTTAAAAATAAAAAATAAGGTGGAGCAATAATTAAGTCATTTTTTGAAACTCTTTTAATAATAATTTCTTCTATTTGATTAACCTTTTCCTTGTCATAATTAAGGCTTCTTAAAAAATAATTTTCATTAATAACCTGAATTAAATAAAATAATACTAGAAAGCACCAAAAAATTAGAAAAAAATTAAGTAGATTAAATTTTAATTGCTGTTTTACTAACAAAAAAATGTTGTAGGTAAAACCTAAAGGAATAAAAATATCAACCGGATACAAAATATATGTATATGTTCCCTGAGCCGCTGTTAAAAAAATATTTGGCAACCAAAAAATAGGTACTAAAAAAATTAATGCTTTGTCGTATTTCTTTTTTTTTATTAAGTAGTTAGCGGTTAGCAAATTTAAAATTAAGAAAGGAAAATTTTTTAATAAATAATAACTAATTGGAACAAAGATATCATTTATATTTTTCAAATTAATTATTTGTCTAATTAAAATTGTATTAATAAAATAATCTTTTCCAAAATTAAAAGAAAAAAAGATTAATGAGATAAAAAATAATATTAAAAATTTTTTAAGAAGTTCTTCGATTACCTTTTTTTGATAGGTTAATAAATAAATAAAAACCAATACTAAGAAAGGGATTGATGTATATTTACAAAAAATCATTAAATTAATTAAAAAAGCGATTATCCATAAACGAATATTTGTTAATTTATCG
>JBNAVI010000077.1:0-2715 GCA_049700175.1 Microgenomates group bacterium
TCATCACCAACTGAAAATTCATTAACATTGGCTTTCCCCCAAAAACGTCTTCTCAGTTGGGTTTTTTCTGTTATCACTACTGAATAAGTTTTTCCATCTTTGTCTTTAACCGTCATCACATTTTCTGAAAACGAAGTAATTTTTCCGGTAATTCTGGCGGAAAAGCGTAAATTTTGTAGTTTTTCTTTAATTTGATTTCTTATTTGTTGCAGTATGCCTTTATTCTCTTTCCTTACTTCTTGCCTAATTTCTTTGGCCTCAGAGGGCGATGTTGCCTGATTTAATCTCTCCCTTATTTCCTCCCGTGTTTCTTTTCTTATTTGAGCCATAGTTGGTTTTACTTCTTCTTTAATAGCATTAATGGTTGGCTTAATTTCCCTTCTTATTATATTTTGCACTGGAACGGCTTTAACTTGAGCTGAAAAAATCATGCTTAAAAACAAAAATAAGACTGATGTTGTTTTTTTCATAAATTTTAAAATAAAAAAATTTATAACCTTCTATTAATATATACACAAATTTTAATAAAAAAGTTGCCTTTTATTTTAACGACTCTAAAGTAACCACTACCTCTTTTTCCGCATAATTACCATATTCATCATTTGCCATTATAGTTAAAATATTTTCTCCCTCGTCTAAAATATAGTCCAAAGAAAAATCACCCTGCATGTTTGCTTTTGTTTCTTTATCGTTGATATAAACTTCAGCTAAAGGAGCAGTTTTTCCTTTAACTTTTATCATCGGACTATTAACAATACTGTTTGATTTAGGTTCATAAATATCTAAATCAATTCCTGAAGAAATAGGTTTTTCTGTTGGTAAGCTTACCTGATTGGATTTAGGCAATTGGGGCAATCCAGTTTTACTAGATTGATTAGTAATTGATGATTTATTTTTTGTATAAAAAATTATCCCAATAATTAAAATGATAGCAATACCTAGATAAAAAATTATTTTTTTCATAGATTTTTAAAAAATTTTAAAAAACTTTTAATTTTATTTTGATAAACTCTCCAATTTTTAATTAGTTTAATACTAATAAAAGTAAAAATCAAACCAAAGACTAAAATTAAAAGTAAAATAGTTTTTGGGATTTCAAAAAGAAATATCAATATATTTTCAAAAAAATATTTTTTAATTACTTCAAAATCTTCAGTAAAAAATGCAAACAAATCAAAACTTTTCTGCGCGCTTAAAATTTCAAAAAAAATATCAATAAAGATATAGAAAAATAAACCAACTATCAAAAAAGAAGCTATCTTCAAAAGCCAATCAATAGTTGTTCTTTTCAGCTCCCAAAAATAAATTTTTTTTAATATTTTCTTTTCTAAATTGGTTTTTTTTCTCATTATTAATTATTCATTATTAATTTTTAATTTCTTTCTTGCCCTTCTTACTATTGATTTTATTGTGTTCACTGGTCTTTTTAATTTTTTGGCAATTTCATTATAAGTAAAACCATCAATCAACATCAAAAAAATCTTTTTTTCCTCATCTTTTAAGTATTTTAAATAATTTTCAAAATCTGTTCTATCTTTTACACGATCGTTGTCAAGATAGAACTTTGAGAAAATTTCTTCTTTTAAAAAAATTGTTGATTTTTTGCTCCGATAATAATTTTTGATTTCATTTTTGGCGATTTGTAAAAGATAAGGAACAATTTTTTTATTTTCGTCAAATTTTGTAATTGCTCGATAAAATTTAAAAAAAGTTTCCTGAATCAAATCATCAACCTCCTCTTTTTCAAAAACCCTTTCCCATATAAATTTTTTAATTAACGGATAATATCTTTTAAAAATTAAGGAAAAATATTCAATTTCTCCGCTTTTAATTTTTAAAATTATTTGTTTATCAGTTAACATCTTGATAAAATTATATAATGAAGTCAGGTAAAGTCTTACTTATTGGAAGACCAAATGTTGGCAAATCAACTTTTTTAAATAATCTCATTGGCCAAAAAGTGGCCATCACTTCACCTAAACCGCAAACCACTCGTTTTCCAATAAAAGCCCTATATCAAGATGAACGCGGCCAAATAATTTTTATTGACACACCCGGACTAATGCGAAAAACTGAAGATCAACTTTCGGAAAATATTAATAAAAAAACCCTTCAAGCAATTCAGGAGGAGCTTGATTTAATTTTATATATGGTTGATCATACAAGAAAACGTGATTTTGAAGAAGCCCGGGTTTTGGGTATTGTCCGCCAAATTAACAAGCCTAAAATTTTAGTTATTAACAAAATTGATATTCAAGATAAAACTTATCTGCCACAATATAAATTTTTAGAGGAGGAAATTCCTTATGTTTATCAAATTTCTGCCTTAAAAAAAATCCATATTAAACCTTTAATCAATAAAATCTTTGAACTGTTACCTGAGGTTGGAAGAGAAAAATTAGAAGAAAATCCCCATCCTTATCCAATTCTAAATCTCGATGCCAAAACTTTTATTGCTGAACTTATCCGGGAAAAGATTTTTTTGATGATGGGCGAGGAAATTCCTTATACAACAACCGTTGTGGTTGAGGAAATAACCGAAAGAAATGAGAAACTAACCTATATAAAAGCAAAAATTTTAACCACTCATGATCGTTATAAAAAAATGCTTATTGGTAGAAATGGAAGAAAAATCAAAGAAATTGGTGCTTATGCCCGAAAAGAAATTGCCTTAGCTACTGGCAAAAAAATTTATTTAGATTTAGAAGTTGTTAC
>JBNAVI010000078.1:0-2701 GCA_049700175.1 Microgenomates group bacterium
GTCAAAATATATTGTCAGAAATACAAAAATTAAAAAGCATATTGCACTCTTCTGAGTTGCCTGCTAATTTATTAGAAAAAGCTGAGCAACAAATTGAAAGAATTGAGTTAGTTTTAAAATACGGCGGAAACCTTTCTCAACTTGATATCACCGCAAAATATATTGATTGGATTGTTAGTTTACCCTGGAATAAAAAAAGCGAAGATATTTTAGATATTAAAAAGGCAAAGGCTGTTCTTGATAAAAATCATTTTGGGTTAGAAAAAATTAAGCATAGGGTTTTAGAATATCTTTCGGTTTTAATTTTAACCCGTCAGAAATTAAACGAAGAAAGTTTTCATGCGCCATCACTTTTTTTTGTGGGTTTGGCAGGAACAGGAAAAACAACTTTTGCCTATTCGGTGGCTGAAGCATTGGGAAGAAAATTTATGCGCATTCCTTTTGGGGGGTTATCATCAGCTTTGGATTTAAGAGGCCAGTCAAAAACCTCACCTGAGGCAGAGCCGGGAATGATAATTAAAGCGATAAGAAAATCCGGAGTTAAAAATCCGGTCATTCTTCTGGATGAGTTGGATAGGGTAACGCCTGAAGCTCGTTCAGCAATCATGGGTGTTTTAATTGAGCTTTTAGATCCGGGTCAGAACATTTCTTTTACTGATTATTTTATTGATTATCCTTTTGATTTGTCACAGGTTATATTTATTGCCACGGCCAATAATACTAGTAATATTTCTACCGCTGTTCTTGACAGACTGGAATTAATTCAGATGCCTTCATATACCGATGAGGAGAAAATTCATATCGCCCGGGATTATGTCTTGCCAAAATATTTGAAAGAAGCCGGATTATCGCAGGAAAATTTGAAAATTAGTGATAATTTATGGCAAAAAATTACTCGTCCTTTAGGGTTTGACCCGGGAATTAGAAGTTTAGAAAGAACAATTGAACAAATTGTCAGAAGAGTAGCCTATAAAATTGTCAGTGGCGAAGGACAGACTTTTTATATTGATGAAAATAATTTTAAAGAATATTTGTATTAAGTGTAACGATCAGCAACTTTTGAAGCACCGTATGATTCAGGTTTAATTTTTGCATCATAACCGCTTGAGCGAATCATGCCGGTTACCTCATTAATTAAATCACGGGTTTCACCATTTTTTCCGATATCAACATGAATTTGAATTTTATATTTGGAGATACCATTACTTTTAAAAAAATCAACAAAAGTTTCTGAATTTTGAAGAGACATAATTGCTTCCTGATATATTCGTTCTTTTAAACTAATTTTTTTTTCAATAATTTCTCGTTTCCAAAAATAAATCCCACCAAAACCGACCCGGTGGATAATCAACGCCGAAACAAAATCATATTTATTTGTGGCAATTTTTTGGGAATCTGTGCCAACAATAACTTCATAAACCGCCTTTTTATCAGCAGCCATAAACGAGGCAATAATTTTTTTTAATTTTTCTAAGTTAACTTTACCAAAGGTTGGGCTATAAAACATAAAATTAAATTTAACCTTTAATATTACCAATTGGTTTAAAATAAGCAATTGGTTTGGAAAGACCGGCGGTGTTGATTGATTCAACCACATCCGTTATATTTTTATAAGCCATTCCTGCCTCCTCAGCTAATCCAGAAAAAGATGCCGATTTAACGAGAATTCCTTTTTCTTTCATTTTTTGCCAAAGTTGTTTGCCTTGAATTATCTTTTTGGCTTTTGCCCGGGACATAGTTCGACCTGAACCATGGGCGGTTGAGCCATAGGATTTTTTTAATGCTTCTTCCTGACCTAATAATAAGTAACTGCCTGTTTCCATTGAGCCGCCAATAATTACCGGTTGATTGGGAAATGAGCGGGTGGCTCCTTTTCGGTGAATCAAAAGTTTTTTTCCGAAATGATTTTCCAATTTGGCAATATTATGGGCAACATCATAGACAAGATTTAACTGTAAACTAGTGGCGCTTTTGTGAAAAACCTTTTCAAAAACACTTCTTACCTGATAAGTAATTGCCTCCCGGTTAACAAAAGCAAAATTGGCCGCACAACTCATGGCTTCCAAATAATTTTTTCCAAAAGGTGAATTGATTGGTAAACAGGCTAATTGGCGATCATTAATCTTTATTTTGTATTGACTAAGGTTTTTTTCAAAAATTCTTAAGTAATCACTACAAATTTGATGGCCAAAACCGCGTGAACCACAATGAATCATCACGGTTATTTGATCTTTTTCATATATTCCTAAATCTTTGGCTTTTTTTTGGTCAAATATTTTATCAACTTTTTGAATTTCCAAATAATGATTACCTGAACCTAAGGTGGCCAATTGATTTATACCTCTTTCGATTGCTTCACTAGAGACAGATGAGAAATTAGCATTTTCAATAAAACCTTTTTCTTCAATTTTTTCAATATCCTTTTCCCAACCAATGCCTTTTGAATAAATTAAATACGGGACACCCTGTTCAGTTAATTTTTTAAGCTCCGGTTTATTTACTTTTAAAAAACCTTTTTGGCCAACACCGGCAGGGACATATTCAAAAAGAAGATTGATTAATTTTTCCAGAAAAGGGGAAATATCTTTTAAGGTTAAATTGGTGGTTAAAAGTCTCATTCCGCAATTGATATCATAACCAACCGCACCGGGAGTAACATAGCCATCCTCACCCATAGCAAAAACTGTGCCGATGGGAGCGC
>JBNAVI010000079.1:0-2635 GCA_049700175.1 Microgenomates group bacterium
GGATACTGAACTAAAATGCCATGAATTTTTTTATCATGATTTAATTGATCTAAATGACTAAAGATCTCATCTCTTGAAGTATTTTTTGATATTAGAATTTTTTTTGAATAAAAGCCGATTTTTTTACAGGTTGAAATCTTGTTCTTAACATAAATTTGGGAAGCCGGATCATTACCAATTAAAACCACAGCCAAACCCGGTTTTAGATTTAACTGACTGGTTTTTTCTTTTAATTCTAATAAAATTTTATCTCTTAATACCTTGCCATCAAGTATTTTTGTCATACTATTTTAAATAAATTTTTAATTTTACCCATGAACCAGTCTCAACACAAGCCGGGACAGTTCAGGCTTTCGCCTTCCCAAAACTCTGATTGGGCTTAAAACCTCAAGCGCCACAGTGGGATACCTCACGTGGTATCCTATAAGCTCGTGGAGCTTTTCACATTCCAATAATCTCACCTTTTTTATTGACATCAATTATCTCTGCTTGAGGAATTTTTGGTAATCCTGGCATAGTCATAATATCGCCAGTTAAAGCCACAAAAAATCCTGCGCCAGCTGAAAGCTTGACTTCTTTAACAGTTATTTTAAAGTTTTTCGGTCGACCTAAAAGATTAGGATTATCAGATAGAGAATATTGAGTTTTTGCCATACAAACTGGTAGGTTTTTATAACCCCAATCTTCAAATTTTTTAATTTGTTTTTCAGCTGATTCAGTAAAAATCACGCCATCGGCGCCATAAATTTTTTTGGCGATTATTTCGATCTTTTCTTTAAGGGTTGTATTTAAATCATATAAATGCTTAAAATTATTTTTATCATTTTTAATTGCCTCAAGTACATATTGACCAAGCTCTAAAGCTCCTTTACCACCATTAACAAAAACTTTTGCTTCAGCCGCTTTTACATCATACAATTTAACATATTGTTTTATTGCTTCAATCTCTTCCTTTTTATCTTCTGGAAAAACATTAATGGCTACGACTGGATTTAGATTAAATTTTTTGATATTTTCGATATGTTTTCCTAAATTTTCTAATCCGTCAGTTAAATTTTCATGTCCGTGATATTTTAACGCACGGACAGTTGTGACAATAACCACGGCTTTAGGTTTTATTTTAGCAACACGGGCTTTTATATTTAAAAATTTTTCCGCTCCCAAATCAGCCCCAAATCCGGATTCAGTAACAACATAATCAGCCAATTTTAAAGCAGTTTTTGTGGCAATTATGGAATTACATCCGTGAGCGATATTAGCAAAAGGACCGCCATGAATAAAAGCTGGCACATGTTCGGTTGATTGAACTAAATTTGGTTTTATGGCGTCTTTTAAAAGGGCAACAACGCTACCAACAATTTTTAAATCTTTAACAGTTATTGGATTTCCATGCTTATTAATAGCAACCACTATTCTACCAATTCTTTCTCTTAAATCATCGATATCTTCAGACAAACATAAAACCGCCATAATTTCTGAGGCAACTGCAATATCAAAATGATCTTCACGAGGTACTCCTTGAGACTTGCCGCCAAGACCAACAACGATGTTGCGCAGTGATCGATCGTTCATATCCATTACCCGATGCCACAAAATTTTTGTTGTATCTATTTCTAATTGATTACCAAAATGGAGATGATTATCAATTACAGCGGCAATTAAATTATTAGCAGTTGTAATTGCATGAAAATCGCCTGTAAAATGAAGATTGATTTCATCAACTGGATGAACTTGTGATAAGCCGCCGCCAGTTGCTCCGCCTTTTATTCCAAAAACTGGTCCAAGTGATGGTTCGCGCAAACAAATTATTACTTTTTTTCCCAGTTGTCGCAAAGCCTGAGCTAAACCAATAGTAATGGTTGTTTTTCCTTCTCCGTATTTTGTTGGATTCGTGGCTGTCACTAAAATTAAATTACCATCTTTATTTTTCGCTCTTTTTTTAATTGCCTCAAATTTTACTTTTGCTTTATAATCGCCATAATTTTCTATTTCATTTTCTTCCAAGCCAATTTTTTTGGCAATTTCTTTAATGGGTAAAAGCTTAGCCAAACGCGATATTTCAAGATTTGACATTTTTTTCATTGTCTTAAAATAAAAAAATTGTAATTAATGTTTTAAATGACAAAATTTATAAATTAATTTTTCATTTGTTAAAAACTCATCATAGATTTTTTTTAAATACAGATTATTATGACTTGTCTTAATTGTTTTTTGATTATCAATTCTTAATAACACTTTTTTGCGTTTTTCTCTGATTTCATTATTAATTGGTTTTGGCTGCCCCCCGCCGGCAAGACATCCACCGGGACAGGTCATTACCTCAATATAATCAAAATCATTCAACCGATTTTTTATTTGATTAAAGTTTTTTAAACCATCAATAATTCCAATTCTTAATCTCTTTCCTAAAAAGTCTAAATTAAAGATTTTAACACCTTTTAAACTAGTAATTTCTTTTTCAAAATACAAATCATTCGGGTTTTTTCCGGATAATAAATAATAAGCGGTTCGAAGCGCCGCAGTCATTACTCCACCGGTGACACCAAAAATAACGCCAGCACCACTGGCATCACCTAAAGGATGATCAAAGTTAATTTCTTTTAAATTAATAAAATCAATTTTTTCTTCCTTAATC
>JBNAVI010000080.1:0-2625 GCA_049700175.1 Microgenomates group bacterium
TTTCTAACTTTTACACCTTTACCCATAAACCAGAAAGCTATGTGAGGTAAAATTATGGATGAATGGCATTCGGTTCAGGGTTTTATACTCCAGAATCCTGTTTGGAAAGATGCCTCAAGCGTAAGCTCGGGAGTGCTTCACTTAAAATCAGGTTCAGGTATATTAGGAAGGGGACTACTGGTTGATTGGTCATCAGAAAGATTGGTATTTTGATTTGGCGGATTGGCTTTTGTTTGCAAATCCTGAAGGATTGAGGATAGCGGGTCGTTAGGGTTTGGGGCTTGCGGTTGAGGGGATGGTGATGTTTGTTGATTTTGTGCCGGTGGTTCAACCGGTTGATTTACCGGCGTCACTGTTGGAGATGGTGCTGTTGGTTGGGAAACCTCAGGTGGTTGGGTTTGGGTTGGTTGAGGTGTTGGTGATGGTTGAAAAGTTACTGGTGGTTGAGGGATATCCACTTGAGCATTAGCTTGAACCACTTCTTCTTTTTTAAAACCTAAAGCTTCATCAAATTCCTCCTTAGTAAAACCTTTTAAAACAATAATTGTGCCGTCATCTTTTTCAATTTTAGTCACTGGTGTGCCGGCAAAATTATTGGAAACCGCCAACATTTCAGTTAACCATTCGCGGTTTTGCTCAAGATTTTTTTCCTCGTATGAAAGATTATGAGACTTTAAATATTCTTTTTCTTGTTGGGAAAATTGGCAATCGGTAATTGTGTAAACAGTAATTTTCATACAATATTTTCATTATGAAGGAAGAAATTTTTTTTGTCAAGTTTAATTTTTAAAACTTTAAAAAACTGCTAAAATTTTTCAATGAGAAAATTTTTTGGCTTGGGATTGGTGTTGCTGGTAATTTTTTTAGGATTTTACTTAGGGAATTATTTTTTAACTGATAGGCTACCGGTAGAAAAAAAAGTAATTACTCCTACAGAGAAAGTTCCTAAAGAAACACCAACACCGGAAGTCACCAGAGAGTTTCAGTTAAAAAAATCAATTTTTGTGCCCCAGTGGCAGATAGGTCAGTTAGATCAGTTAGCTCAGCTGAAGGATTATGAGCGGTTAATTTATTTTGGTAGTGAGGCGGGTTTAAAAGATTTTATAACTAAAGTTAACAGCGAGAAAAATCAGAGTTTATGGTTTACTTATAAAATTAATGAAATTCCACCGGAAAACATTTGGGAAAAAATTACCCAAGAAAAGATTGAAATCTTAAAAAAATTTAATCTTGAAGGAATTGTTTTAGACCTGGAAATTTCTGGTTTACCTACAGAAAAAAAAGTAGCGGAAATTAATAATTTTAATGAATATTTTTTAAAATCAATAAAGGAAGCCGGTTTTAAAAATGCGGTAGCTATTTATGGAGATACTTTTTATCGTAAAAGACCATATGATTTAAACAAAATTTCTCATTTGGTTGATGAGGTGATGGTTATGGCATATGATTTTTCCAAAAGTTATGGTCAGCCGGGACCAAATTTTCCATATGAGGGAAAAGAAAAATATGGTTATGATTTTAAAGCAATGATTGATGATTTTTTAAAATGGGTTCCTTTGGAAAAATTATCAGTCATTTTTGGCATGTATGGTCATGACTGGCAGGTGGATGAGAAAAAAAGACCGATATCACAAGCTAAAGCCTTAACGTTAAATCAGATAAAAGAAAAATTTTTAAGGGGAGCTATTTCGGCGCGTTCGGATAAAAACGTTCCCCCTTTGAAATCGAAAGCGGTTGGTTTGGAGTCAAAAACGTCTGGGGAGAATGAATTAGGAGAAATTATTTGTCAGTTTGAGAATTGTTTGATAAAGCGTGATGATTTAAGTAAAGAAGTGGAGATAAACTATGTAATTTCCTCAGATAAACCCGATGATCAGGGGATATATCGGCTTGATTACCATATTGTTTGGTTTGAAGATGAAAAATCAGTTGAGATTAAAACTGACTACCTAAAAGTAAAAGGAATAAATAATATTATTTTTTGGGCATTAAATTATTTTTAGTTGAAATTAGTTAAAATCGGTTAAAACCGGTTGAAATCGGTTATAATCAGATTATGATCAATGTTGAAGATTTACGTTTATAAAAAAGTACTTGAATTAGTAGGAAAAATTTATTTTTTGATAAGAAATAATCAAGAATTAGCCAAAGATTTTTCTTTATGTGATCAATTAAAAAGAACTGCTGTTTCTGTTGTCACAAATATTGCAGAAGGTTATTTTCGAAGAAAAAGACAATCTCTTTATTATTTAGATACTGCTTCAGGTTCTTGTAATGAAATGATATCTTTATTAGAGATAGTTGATCTAGTTTATCAAATTAATACCGATAATCTTCAAGAAGAATATAAAATTTTTGGTAAGCAGATAAATTCATTTTCCAAAACTTTTAGTTGATTTTAACTGGCTTCGACCGATTTTAACTGATTTAACTTCAAAAGCATTCATTTGTTTTAACTTCCACATAAATAAAGCTCCTTTTTTGCGGGCTTTGGCATCAAGGACGAATCGTAGCGCTTCCTCCAAAACCGGCCTAGGAATGGTTTTGGCCAGTTTAATATACAAGCTTTTTTTTCGCGGTTCGCCTAATTTTTCTGCCAGATATATGCCAAAGGCCTGAAAATCA
>JBNAVI010000081.1:0-2588 GCA_049700175.1 Microgenomates group bacterium
TTATATCTTAATTTCGCTTCTTTTGAAAGTTTTATATATTCCTCATCACTTTCAATTTTTTTCCCAAAAACAATCTCTTCAAGACGATAAAGTCTTTTTAATATTTCATCAAAAGTTGATTTTGAAATAGTAATTGTCTGACTCATATATCTTAATTATAGCATTTTTTAATCAAGTTAGTAAAAATTGTCAATTCCTACCTCCAAGGCGCAATAAATAAAGCGCCTAAAATATTTTAAATTAAAATTTATTGATTTTGTTTATTTTTTTGGTACTATAATAGTATTTTTTATGGAAATATCTTCACAAAAATATGCTGTAAATCAATATCTTTTAGAAAATCTTCTTTCTTGGATCACTTCAAAAGAAATTGCCATACCGGAAATCCAAAGACCATTTGTTTGGGATTCAACCAAAGTAAGAAATCTTATTGACTCCTTGTATAAAGGTTATCCAATTGGTTATTTGATTATTTGGCGAAGTCCAAATATCAAACTTAAAGATGGTCGCGATTCTGAAGGAAAAAAAATTTTAATCGATGGCCAACAAAGAATTATTGCCTTAACAACATCAATTCTAGGTCAAGAAATTATTGATAAAAATTATCAAAAAAAACGGATAAAAATTGCTTTTAATCCAAAAGAAGAAAAATTTGAGGTAGCTAATCCAGCAATCGAAAAAGATAAAAGTTGGATTGCCGATATTTCTGTCATTATAAAAGATGAAATTAGTCTTCTAAAATTTTTAAATAATTATTGTTCTCAAAATCCAGATATCGATCCTGAAAGTTTAGAAAAGATAATTAGTAAATTAAAAAATATTATCAAAAGACAAATTGGTGTCATTGAATTATCAGGCGAACTTGATATAAATACAGTTACTGAAATTTTTGAAAGAATTAATAGTGAAGGAGTGGCTTTATCACAGACAGATTTTGCCATGAGTCGAATGGCGGCAAATGAAAAATATGATGGTTCAACTCTGCGAAAGGCTATTGATTATTTTTGTCATTTAGCCAAAGAGCCTGGTTTTTTTGATCAGATTGGAAATATTGACAAAAAATTTACTCAAACTGAATATTTTAAAAATATCACTTGGCTTAAAAATGAAAACGATGATTTATATGATCCAGACTACAAAGATGTTATAAGAGTTGTTTTTACTTATGAATTTAAAAGAGGAAAATTAGCTGATTTAGTTAGTCTTTTAAGTGGTCGAGATTTTGAAAGTCGAAGTTTTGAAGAAGAAATAATTGAGAAAACTTTTTTTCGCTTTAAAATCGCTTTTAATCAATTTGTTAACGAAACTAATTTTAAAAGATTTTTAATGATTATTCGCTCAGCCGGATTTATTGATAAAGATATGATTCGCTCGAAAAACTCAATTAATTTTGCATATGCTTTATATTTATATCTTCGCAATAAAAAAATTACTCCGGAAAACATTGAGAGAATAATTCGTCGCTGGTTTGTAATGAGTATTTTAACCGAAAGATACTCTGGATCAGCGGAAACAAAAATTGACAAAGACATAAGAACAATTGAGTCAATTGGAGTTTTTAAATATCTTGAAGAAATTGAAAAAGGAGAATTATCTTCATCTTTTTGGGAGAATGTTTTGCCAAGACTATTAGAATCACCCATTATAACAGTCCCTAGTTTCAATATCTTCTTAGCTGCGCAAGTAAAAGATGATGATAAAGGCTTTTTGTCAACTGATATAAAAATAGCCGATTTGATTGCTTTAAGAGGAGATGTCCATCATATATATCCAAAAAACTATCTAAAAAAATATGGTTTAAATAAAAGTCAATATAATCAAGTAGCCAACTATGTTTATATGCAGCAAGAATTAAATATTAAAATCAGCGATCAATCCCCTAAAGATTATTTATCCAGGATTTTAGCTCAAATAAATGAAAATAAAACTTATATTACTAATTTTAACGATGAAAAAGAACTTTTAAAAAATTTAAAACAAAATTGTATTCCAGAAATTATCTTCGAAGGCGAAATTTCAAATTATCAACAATTCCTAAAACTGCGCCGCCAACTGATGGCAAAAAAGATAGAAAAATACTATGAAAAATTGTAGATATGTACTATTCCCACTTTATTCCCACTTCCAAGGTGAAATAAATATGGCACCTTGAGTTTTGTTATCATGATGATGTCCCGATTTAAAATCAAGAAAGACTTCAAGAATTTTTGAAAATTCAAGCGTAATTACTATTTATATACTTGGTTATGAGTGCCTATATCTAAAAAAATTATTACATCATTTTTTTCCTCATAAATCACTCTTATGTCACTGTTGATGCTAAATGCTGATTTACCTATTAAATCTCCAGATAAATGATGATTTCTTAAAATGGGATTATTTTTATCATTTAAAAATAATTGATATCTTTGCTTAAATTTATTAACAAGTTGGGGATTATTTTTGATTCTTTTTTTAAAGCTTTTAACAAATCTTTTATGAAAAACAATTTTCATTTTTTATCCTGAAGCAAAAAATTAATTGCTTCATCATTATCGTTAAAGACATAAATATTTTTTCCTTTTTTTAAATCTTCATCTATTTTTTTA
>JBNAVI010000082.1:0-2574 GCA_049700175.1 Microgenomates group bacterium
CTTCAGGGTTTTTTTTATTTTTTAGGCGAGCGCCTTTTTTCTCTCTCAACTCCAGGGATTGCCAAAATTAGTTTTATGGGGAAAGAAATTCTTCGTCCCTATGCTACTTTTTCTCATCCTAACTCTTTGGCTGGTTTTTATCTTTTATTATATTTTTATTTTTTAACCCAAAAAAAAATTAATCAGTTTTTGTTTTTAAAATATTTTTTATTGTTTTTATCCAGCGCGATGATTTTGTTTTCCTTTTCAAAAATTGCTATCTTTACTTTTCTGATGTTAAACTCTATTTATATCTGGCAAAATTTTAAAAAGTGTTCTCTTTGTCAAATTTCAAGAATATTTATTTTTTTAATTCTGGCAATAGTTTTTTTTCAGGGAAAAGGAGATGTTTTAACGGTAGAAAAAAGAATTCTATTAATAAAAAATGCCTTTTTAATTTTGGAGAAAACTCCTTTTTTTGGCGTTGGTCTGGGTAATTATTTAATCGCCCAAAATAAAATTTCCTCATCAATCTATCTTTTTTTTAACCAACCAGTACATAATATTTTTCTTTTGTCATTAGTAGAATTAGGAATAATTGGTTGGTTTGTTTTAATTTATTTTTTAGTCAAAAAATCCAAAAAAATTATCACGGCCAACTATTATTTACTCACTACTATTTTAATTACTGGATTTTTTGATCATTATTGGTTAACTTTGCCGCAGAATTTTTTCTTATTGGCAGTTATTTTTGCTTTAAATTAAAATTTTTCCAGTTGGTTTTTTATCTGCTCGTTTATTTTAATAACCTCGATAATTGAAGAATTTAATCCCTGAGGCATTGTTTTTAGGAAATTATCGACAATTTCCCTGTGTTTAGCATTGGCTAATTTTAATTTTTCAATAAAGCCTGCCGGAGCATCTTGGCCTTGTTTTTTTGCTTCTTTTAAAAGAGAAGGGATTTTTAAAAAGTATTTTTCTGCCTTTGAAAGAGTGGAAATAGCTAAATTATTCCTTCCTTTCTTGGCTAAAAACAGACTGCTATTGGCTCTTTTGTCAGAATAAAGTAAATAAAGCTGGGCTTTTTTAATATAATCTCGGGTAAGCCAGTCGTTTAGCCGATCTCTAATTGCTTTTAAAAAATACAAAGGATGATCAGGAAGAAGTCCGGGGTATGGTAAATCATAAATCACTCTTTCCTGATCGGCTTTAACCTGATAAGCTGATTCTAAAAAATATACGCTTAAGGGAATAATTAAAACCAAAAAAGAAAATAAAAGGCAAAAAGATATCTTTTTAAACATATAGTAGTTTTATTATACACAAAAGATAATAAAAAAACAACCCCGACTATGTCGGGATTGTTTTAAAATTAACCGCAGGCTTATTTTTACTTAACTAATCTTTTAAGGCTTTTACCAGCAGTAAAACCAGGTGTTTTAGTGGCAGGAATTTGAATCTCCGCCCCGGTTTGAGGATTGCGGCCTTTTCTGGCGGCTCTTTTTCTTACCATAAAGGTGCCAAAACCGGTAACCACCACTTTTTCACCTCTTTTTAAAGCGTCAGAAATGGTGTTAAAAACCGCTGATACTGCTTCTTTGGCGGCTTTTGTCGTTAAACCAACTTTTTTAGCTACCTGGGCGACTAAATCAGCTTTAGTCATGTTTATTTTTCACCCCCTTTCATAAAATTTAAACTGGTAAAATTACATTATCATCTTAAAAACTTTAAGGCTTTCTGTCAAGCCATATTTAAAATATCTTATTATAACAATCTATATCAGATTATGGTGGGGAAATAAGGAAAATTAATCCTTACATATAATAAGGTCTGTCCTTTACTAAAGGACAGACCTTAATAAGATTTCTTTTAAAAAATTTTTTAATTTAAAAAAGTTCTATCTTTTAACCGATCGAGCAAAGATAGAACCATTAAGATATAACCACAAAATCACCTGGTAGGATTGGTAAAAATAAAATTAGACTTTAGCCTTTGCAATGTTGAGTTAAATATATGCGGTCGCCTATAAATATGGCAACATATGAGATTTTCCAAGGTTTTTTTCAGGGTCTCTCCCTTCATTAAAAGTTATTTATATTTTCGTTGTTGTTTCTGCCCTTGTTTCGCGAATAACGGTAATTTTTATTTGTCCAGGAAATACATCAAATTTCTTTTCCAGTTCCTCTTTAATTTTTTCTGCTAAAATTACCGTCTCATCATCAGTTAATTCTTCAGGTTTAACAATTACTCTTAATTCCCGACCGGCTTGGAGAGCATAAGCCTCTTTAACCCCTTTTTTAGATTTGGCCACCTCTTCAATTGTTTTTATTCTTTTTAAATATTCCTCAAAATCTTCATGTCTTGCTCCTGGCCTGCCGCCAGAAACCGCATCAGCAACATAAACAATCACCGCCTCAACTGAAGGAAAAGGAATATCTTCATGATGAGCGGCAATACAATCAATTACTTTTTGGGGAAAATGATATTTTTTCAAAAGCTCAACTCCTAAATCAACGTGGGATCCTTCCTTATCAGTAATTACCTTGCCAATATCGTGCAAAAGACAGCCTAATTTAACCGTTGCCACATCGGCTT
>JBNAVI010000083.1:0-2567 GCA_049700175.1 Microgenomates group bacterium
TAGAAAAATTAGGCTCGGTAACAATTTCAATTAGCGGTACGCCCGATCGATTAAAATCAATTAAAGTTCCTGTTGTATCATGAATTAATTTTCCCGTATCTTCCTCAAGATGAACCCGTCTAATTCTAAATTTTTTTTCCACTAAGTGGCCCTCGGAGTCTTTTTTAGTAAAACTTAAATAACCATTTATTCCAATTGGCTCATCATATTGAGAGATTTGATATCCTTTGGGTAAATCTGGGTAAAAATAGTGCTTTCGGTCAAATTTGGTAATTTTATTAATTTGACAATTTAAAGCTTTTGCCAAAAGAATTGTCCACTCAATTGCTTTTTTATTGGGAACCGGTAAAGCACCTGGTAAACCCAAGCAAACCGGACAGACTTGAGAATTTGGTTTTTTACCAAAAAAATCAGCACTACACTGACAGAACATTTTTGATTTGGTCTTTAGTTCAACGTGAATTTCCAAACCAATAACCGGTATAAAATCCATAATAAAAAAATTAACTGGCATATCTTTTAACGCCTTTTTTAATCACACCAAAATAATCGGTTTCTTTTTCAAATTGATAAGCTAAATTCAAAATTATCTCCTCTTTAAAATATTGACCAATTATTTGCATTCCAATTGGTAAATTATTCTCATCAAAGCCCACTGGTAAATTAATCGCCGGCAATCCGGCAATGGATGAGGGTTCAGCTAAAGCATCCATTAATTCCCCAAAAAAAGGATATTTTTTAAAATCACCAATTTTCATCGCCGTATTAGGCATAGTTGGAGCAATAATAACATCCACTTTATTAAAAACTTTTTTAAAATCATTAATGATTAAAGTCCTAACTTTTTGTGCCTTTTTATAATACGCGTCATAATAACCATAGGATAAAGTAAATGTTCCTAACATAATTCTTTTTTTTGCTTCTTGACCAAAATATGTTCTATCATTCGCATATCGTATTCCATCATAACGGGATAAATTTGAGGAGACTTCTGACCGCTGTACAATCGTATAAACAGAAATTGCGTGTTTTGGTGGCAAAAGTTTTATCCGTTTAATTTCATGACCTAATTTTTGAAAGATTTTTATTGCTTCCCACACTCGTTCAGCAACTTCTTTTTGACAATCTTTAAAATACTCATCATTAATTCCTATTTTTATTTTTTTCATTGGTTTTTTGATTTCTGATAAATAATCTTTCACTTCATCAAAAGACGTAGTCGCATCAAACGGATCTTTTCCGGAGATTATTTTAAGAATATAAGCGGCATCCTCGACATTTAAAGTAAAAGGACCAGGACAATCCAACGATGACCCCATGGCAATTAAACCATATCGAGAAACTCTACCATAAGTTGGTTTCAAGCCAACGACACCACACCAGGCGGCTGGGCCACGTATTGAACCAGCAGTTTCTGAACCAATAGAAGCCGGTGCTAAATAAGAAGAAACCACTGCGGCTGAACCACCAGAAGAACCACCAGCCACCCGAGTTAAATCCCAGGGATTTTTCGTTGGCCCAAAATCTGAAGTCTCCGTTGATGAGCCATGAGCCCAGGCATCCATATTAGTTTTACCAATAATGAAAAAGTTGGCATCAAGAAGCTTTTTTGTTACGGTTGATTCATAGGGAGGGATAAAATTTTCCAAAACTTTTGACCCGGCTGTTGTTTTAATTCCTTTGGTGCAAAAATTATCTTTGATAGCAATTGGTATTCCTTTTTGTTTATTACCAGCTATTGTAATAAAAGCATTCAGTTGAGGATTAATTTTATTTATTCTTTTTAAAAAAAACTCCCAAATTTCATCCGGCGTTAATTTTTTTTTCCAGATCAATTCATTTAATTGTAAAACCGATTTGCCTAATAGCCCCATTTTATAGAATTTTTTTAACTAGAAAATAATTCCCTTTTCTTTTTTTTGTATTGGCAAAGACTTCATTAGAATCTAATTGTCTTAAATTAATCTCACCATCATTAAAAAAAATATTCTTTAAATTTACTGTTTGAGAAGTCGGTTCAACATTTTTTGTATCAAGCTTATTTAAATTATCAATAAATGAAAGCGTTTCTGTTAGCTGTTGAGTAAGTTTTTCAATTTCATTGTTACTTAACTTTATTTTGGAAAGTTTAGCTAAATGCAAAATTTCATCTTTCGTTAATTTTTTCTGTGTCATAGTTTAAAATTATATAAAGATTAATGATTAAAAACAACCATAATTAAAGGAGTTTTTTCTCTTGCTTGTCCCATTGGGTTATCTTTAAAGATGTCTTCTATTAATTTATGGGGAAGGGGAGTGGTGTTGGCCAAAACCTTTTGGCCTAAATCATTGGCGTCAATTATCACTGTGCCAATAAAATTTCTGTCTGAAATCCCTTTAATTTCTTGATCTATTCTTTTGGCTACCAGTTGCGGATTTTTTGGTGGTAACTTTGCGGAAACATTAGAGGGAAAAACCGAGTACTCAGTTGGTCCATCAATACTGGCAATATCAGCATCAGCGATTTGATAAAACAAACCACTTATTCCAAAAATTTTTGCTATTCCAGCTACAATAACTGCCAAAAT
>JBNAVI010000084.1:0-2567 GCA_049700175.1 Microgenomates group bacterium
AAGAACCATTGCGCTTCCTGAATTTTAATCTTATTAGTATCTCTTAAAAGAGCAACCCAAACCTTACTTTCATTAATTGATTTTAAGCTTATTTCAAAATATTTAATGAAATCTCTTTTACTTGAGGCCGATTGTCCTTCAATATAATTAGAAAGAATACTAGTACCACTTCGAAGTAATTGATCACCTATTATTAAACAAACTCTATCTTTAGGTAAATTTTCAATTAATTTTATTAATTTTAAGACAAATTGATAAAGTCTCTGTTTAAACTCCTTCTTCAATTTTAATTTATCTATCATTATTGTTTTTTAATTTTTAATATTTAATTTGTATTTTTGATTTTTGATATTTGCTATTTGATATAATCAAAAGTATCTAAATTATATGTTATATTATTTTTTGGAAAAATTAATAGCTTTAATTTTACTAGTCATTTTATCGCCAATTTTTATCATTTTGTTTTTTATTGTCAAACTTACTTCTAAAGGTCCTTTTTTCTTTAAACAACTGCGAGCCGGAAAGGATAGAAAGCCTTTTTGGATTTACAAAATTCGAACAATGGTTGATGAGGCAGAGGAGCTTAAAGAAAAATATCGCCATTTAAATCAGGCTGATGGTCCAGTTTTTAAAATAGATAATGATCCCCGTTTTACGAAAATTGGCAAAATAATTGCCAAAATTGGTTTAGATGAGCTACCTCAGCTAATAAATATTTTAAAAGACGAGATGAGTTTTGTCGGGCCGAGACCTTTTCCAGTTGAGGAAGCAAAAAAAATCCCCAAAATTTATGAAAAAAGATTTACAGTTAAACCAGGAATTTTCTCCTCTTGGGTAGCTGAGGGCGCTTTTCATAATGATTTTGAAAAATGGATGGAGCTGGATTTGAAAGATATTGAAAATAAAGGTTTTTGGTGGGATTTGAAAGTGATTACTAAATCAGTAGTTTTTGTTTTAAAGTTAGTTTCTCACTTATTTTTTAAGTTTTTTAAGGTCCCTCCTTGATCAAAGACGGATCTTGTTAAATTAAAAAAAACAAAGATATTTTTTTGTTCCTTTATGGTTGGGATAAACTTTTTCGAGGCGTTAGGAACTAGATTTCAATCCCCGGTTCTATAGACTCCAAAAATAACTGCTCTTGACAAAAAGTAATACTTTTTGTATATTATGGTTACAATGGTTTACCCAGACTTACCTTCAATCCCCAAAAATCTTAAAAAAAGAGACCTATTTTTAGAAGTTAAAAAATATCTTGATGATTCTAAAGCAATTTTGCTTTTAGGGTCTCGAAGAACAGGCAAAACGAGCCTTCTTTATCTTCTTTTGGATTTTTTAAAGAAAAAAGGTATCCCGCCCAAACAAACCTTTTTTTTTGATTTAGAAAATCAGCTAACCGCCGATACTCTTAATCAAATAAAAGATTATAATCATTTTCCTGATTATTTAGCCTCTTTAGGAGCGGATTTAAAAAAAAGGGTTTTTGTTTTTCTTGATGAAGTTCAATATCTTAACAACCCTTCTGGGTTAATCAAATATCTTGTTGATCATTTCCCAAATTTAAAATTTATAGTTACCGGCTCGGCCAGTTTACTGGTGAGAAATGTTTTTAAAGACAGCATGGTTGGGAGAGTTTGGCGATTTTCAGTTAGGCCCTTAAGTTTTTGTGAATTTTTAAGATTTAAAGAAAAAAATGAGTTAGCAAAAGTTTTGACAGAAGGCCAAAATTTGTCTTTGTTCCAAAAAGAATTTGAGGACTTATTTGGAGAATTCTGTCTTTTTGGTGGCTACCCAGAGGTGGTGTTAAATCCCCGGCGGGAAGAAAAAAAAATTCTTTTAAACCGGCTTTATTCTGATTATCTTAGAAAAGATATTGGCCAGATTGAAAAAATTAGGGAAATTAGCGCCTATAATAATTTAATTCGGCTGTTGGCTGGTCAGGTAGGCCAGTTGGTTTCTGATAGCGAGCTTTCAGGAAATTTGAAGATTAGCCGGGTGACGGTGAATCGCTTTTTGTTTCTGCTAAATGAGACTTTTATCATCAAAGTTTTAAGCCCTTATTCCACTAATCCCCGTCAGGAAATTATTAAGGCCCCAAAGATATATTTTGAGGATACGGGGTTGATTAATCTTTTAATTGATTCTTTTGGCGACTTTGAGTTTCATCCAGCAAAGGGCTCCCTGGTGGAAAATTTTGTTTTGACAGAGTTTCTTAAAAAAGGAATTGACCCTCTTTTTCACCTTCATTTTTGGCGAACAAAGCAAAAACAAGAAGTTGATTTTGTGATCCAAGAGAAAGGTAAGCCCGTTCCTTATGAGGTAAAGTATCAGACTTTCAGTCAGCCCAAAATCCCCTCTGGGCTAAGAGCTTTTATTCGAAGGTATAAACCATTAAGGGCTTATGTAGTCAACAAGAACTTAAAAGAAAGAGTTTTTTTGGGCAAGACAGAAATTTTTTTCCTTGCCCCTTGGGAAATTTAAAAAGAAAGCTAAGGTCCGGTCTTGGTCAAAGATGAGCTCTGAAAAAGTTTTAAAGAGGACTCTCCTTATTAAGGAGAGTCCTCAGTGGA
>JBNAVI010000085.1:0-2520 GCA_049700175.1 Microgenomates group bacterium
TTCAAAATTTAAAACACAATCTACCATATGCTCTAAAGTTTTTGGCCCGGCAATTAATCCTTCCTTAGTCACGTGACCGATTAAAATAATAATTAAATCTTCTTTTTTCGCCAGTTGAATTAACTGAAAAGTTACCTCTTTTAATTGATTAATTGATCCGGCTGGTGAATCAATATTTTTGGAATAAAGAGTCTGGATTGAATCAACCAGAACAACATCGATTTTATTTTTTAAATTCTTAATTCCTTTTACAATTCCTTCAATTTGTAAATCTTCGGTTACTAAAAAATTATTAAGATTAACTCCTAATCTCTGTGCCCGACGTTTAACTTGTGAAGCGGATTCCTCTCCAGCAATATAAAGAGTTTTTAAATTCTGACAAGTTTGAAGCACTAAAGTTGATTTTCCCACTCCCGGCTCACCGGTTAACAAAATAACCTCACCAATAACTAAACCACCGCCCAAAACCCGATCGAATTCATAAACCCCTGTCTTTAATCTTTTCTCATCATTAAAATTGATTCTCTCAAGAATATCTGTTTTTATTTCCTTGATTTCTTCCATCTGTTTTTTATCATTTAAATCTTTTCTTTCAACCAAAGTATTCCATAAACCGCAAGAAGGACAACGCCCCAACCAGGAACTGCTGCCATAACCACAATTGTTGCAAATAAACATAGATTAATTTTAAATTTTTAATTTTCAATTTTTAATTTTTCCATTGAGGACTCTCCTCATTGAAGAGAGTCCTCATTGGTTATTAAAACTTTTACATCCTTTCCACCGTTTCAATCCCTAACAAAAACAGTCCTTTTTTCAATACTTTAGCCACGCTTTGGGTTATTAAAAATCTTAACGGAAAATATTCTTCAGATTTCAAAATAGGATATTTTTGATAAAAAAAATTAAAATCACTGGCTAAATTATAAAGATAATTAGCAATAAAATTTGGCGCATAATTTTCTTTTGCCTGCAAGACCATTTTTGGAAAAAGGGTAATCTTTTTTATCAGGTTTTTTTCATCAATGGATAAGCCATTCTTCTTTGGTAAATTAAATTCGCCAGAATATTTTCTTGTCTTTGCTTTTCTAATAACGCTTAAACAGCGAACATAAGTATATAAAAGATATGGCCCGGAATTGCCTTCTTTGGCAATACTTTTTTCCAGATCAAAAACAATATTTTTTTTGTAATCAGAAGACAAAAAAGAATATTTAATAGCGGCGAAAGCAATTTTATTTAAAAGCATTTCATCCTTAACGGCAAATCTGTTTTTAATCTCCTGTTTGACCTTTTCAATTAAAGATAAAGGGTCAACAATATTGCCAGTTCGAGAGGAAATTTTTCCGGTAGTTAAAGTCACCATACCAAAGCCTAAATGTTTTATTTTATTTTTTAATTCAGGAAAAATTAATTCAATTACTCTAATTACCACCTTCCAATATTCATTTTGCTCACTGGCAGTGGTAATTATTGATAAATCAAAATCAAAATCCCTTTTTTTTAAATACGCCAAACCAATATCTTTGGCTTCGTAGGTGGGATTACCATATTTATTGATAAACACCCGATCATGAAGTCCGTATTTTTTACCCTCAAAAATTATTGCTTGTTGGCTTTTTTTAAAAACTTTATTCAAATTATCCAAGACTATTTTTTTTCCAATTGGAGCGGTTTCACTTTCAAAATAATAACGATCATAATCAATACCTAATTGCTTTTCAAAATTTTTATAAAATTCTAAACTCCATTTTCTAGTTTCTGCCCATAAGTTAAACACTTCGGGATCTTTTTCATAAATTTGAATATTTAACTTATCAATTTCTTCTTTTGCTTTGGGATTAACTTCATACTCCTTGGAACCTTCCTGATAACATTTTTGTAAAAAGTAAATTTTTTCCTCAAGGTTATTAATTTTTTTCATTTCATTTATTTTTTGCTTTGCCTTATAAAGACACTTTGCCACATGCAAACCAATATCTCCCTGATAATTAACTCGAAAAATTTTATTGTGGTTAAATTCAAAAATTCTTGCCAATGATTCTCCATAAATGTAGGAATAAAGATGACCTATATGAGGGATTTTGTGAGTGTTGGGTTGACCAAATTCAATAACTACTTTTTGATGGTTTTTATTTCCTGATAAAAAATTTTCTTTAATTTGCTTTTTCAGCAAATCTATATAATAACTTTCGTTGATACAAAAGTTTATAAATCCCGGTTTAACCACGGTAATCGCTGTAATATATTTCAGTGGTGGCAAGTTTTCCTTTATTTTTAAAGCAATTAGATAAGAGCTCTCTTTTGAATCTTTGGCTAATTTAAAGGCGATATTGGTTGAGAAATCACCAAAATGTTCAAGTTTTGGCAACGCCAATTCAATAATCTCCTCATTTTTTTTATAACCCAGATTTTTTAAAACTTCCCTTATTTTTTCTTTTATTTTTTCTTCTATCATTATCTTTTATGATAGCAAAAAAACCGCTCCATAATTAATTTATTTAAAAAGATAAAAATTCC
>JBNAVI010000086.1:0-2416 GCA_049700175.1 Microgenomates group bacterium
AAAAAATTAGAATCTTTTGGTATTCCCAATATTTTGGTTTATACGGGACAAAATTATGATCCTAAATTATCTGATATTTTTTTTAAAGATTTAAATATTAAAAAACCTCAATATTATTTAGGAATTAAAGAAGAAAGAGTTGGGCTTCAAATTGGGAAAATAATCGAAAAAATAGAAGATATTATTTTAAAAGAAAAACCCGATTTATTTTTAATTTTAGGTGATACTAATAGCGCCTTATCCGCGATAGTAGCTGCTCGTCATCGAGTTCCAATCATGCATTTAGAAGCAGGTAATAGGTGTTTTGATTGGCGAGTACCAGAAGAAAAAAATAGAGTTATTATAGATCACATTAGTGATTGGTTATTGCCTTACACAGAAAGGGCAAAAGAAAATTTATTAAAAGAAGGAATTAATTTTGAGTATATTTTTGTTAGTGGTAATCCAATTACAGAAATTTTAGAATTTTATGAAGATAAAATTGAAAAAAGTGATATTTTGGATCAGTTGCATTTAAAACCTAAAGAATATTTTTTAGTAACAACGCACCGTGAAGAAAATGTGGATGACCTTAAAACATTAAAAAATATTATTACGGGATTAAATTTAATAGCTAAAGAATTTAATAAATCTATAATTTTTAGTGTTCACCCTCGGACCAAATCTAAATTATCTCAAATAAAATTAAAATTATCTCCTAAAATATATTTAAGCGAACCATTTGGCTTCTTTGAGTTTGTTAAATTAGAAAAAAATGCTTTAGTTGTTATTACTGATAGTGGGACGGTTCAGGAAGAAT
Organism: Microgenomates group bacterium; assembly: GCA_049700175.1. GTDB lineage: Bacteria > Patescibacteriota > Microgenomatia > UBA1406 > GWC2-37-13 > JBNAVI01. Next base: position 800 of record JBNAVI010000086.1, read on the forward strand.
GTTCTCTTGTTAAAACCCCAACTGTGACAATCAGAGAAACAACAGAGAGACCAGAAACAGTAGAGTGTGGCTCTAATATACTTAGCGGCACTTCTAATCCTAAAAAGATTTTAGAATCTGTCAATTATATGGTAAAATTTAAAAACAGCTGGGTTTCTCCTTATGAAAATGATAAAAATGTATCCGATAAAATTATAAAATTAATTTTGCACCATAAACCTCAAAAATAAATAAAAAATAAATAATTTGTTACTAATATGGAAAAAGTATTAATTACTGGTGGCACCGGTACTTTGGGTAAAAATTTAATTCAGCAATTTTATAAAAAATGGGATATTACCGTTTTATCGCGTGACGAATTAAAACAAGCGCAATTACGCGCTCTTTATCCCGAAGTAAAATTTATAATTGGTGATGTAAGAGACTATTCTTCTGTTTTAAAAGCTACGAGAAATATTGATACTATTATCCATTGTGCTGCTATGAAAAGAATCGAAGTATGCGAAACAAATCCAACCGAGGCCGTAAAAACCAATATTTTGGGTACAGAAAATGTTGTTATGGCAGCGCGAGAAAGAGGAATAAAAAAATTGATTTCCATTAGCAGTGATAAAGGAGTAGAACCAGTAAATGTTTATGGAATGACTAAGGCGATTCAAGAAAAAATAGTAATAGCCAATGGATATAATTGTGTTCGTTATGGGAATGTTTTTGGAAGTAGGGGGAGTGTTATTCCTTTGTTTTTAGAGCAAGTAAAAAATAAACAACCAATCACTGTTACTGATCCCGAAATGACGAGATTTATTTTAACTATTAATGAAGCAATAAAATTAATTTTATTTGCTTTAGATTCACCAATGGAAGGGAAAGTTTTTGTTAAAAAATCACCAGCTGCTCGTTTGGGAGATATTGCAGATGTTTTTAAGGAAAGATACGGAGTATCAATAAAAATTATAGGTAAAACGGTTGGCGAAAAACTTCATGAAATGCTTATTTCTACCGAAGAGACAACAAGAACAAAAGATTTGGGCGAATATTTTATGATTTGTCCAACAAATCTGGGTTTAGATTATGGCGTAGCTTATACTTCTGATAAAACTTCTCGATTAACCAAAGAGCAAATATCCGAGCTTTTAGATTATTATTTAAAGAGCAATAATATAACGATTTAATTATATTTTAAAATTATTTTTATGAAATTAAAAAAAATAGCCATAATTTCTCCCACTGGAATGTTGGGAAGCGGTGTTTATAAAGCATTGAAAGATAAATATCAACTTATTTTGGTATATCGAGATGAAGCAAAAATTCAACTTTTAGATAAATATTATGGAGATGTTAAAAAGCATTCCTTAATTAAATTTGATATAAGGACAATTTATCAAGATTTTGAAAATGGTTTTTCCAATATGCATCAATCACCGGCTTTACTTAAATTATTTAAGGAAATTGGTGAGGTTGATGGGGTTATTAATTGTGCCGGTATTATCAATAGACATATCAACGAAGATAAAAGTTTTTCTTTTTTTATGAATAGTGCTTTGCCACATCTTTTAAGTAATTATTATCAAGAAAAATTAATTCACATTACTACTGATTGTGTTTTTAGTGGTCAGC
>JBNAVI010000087.1:0-2396 GCA_049700175.1 Microgenomates group bacterium
CTATCTTTCTTTCAATCAGCAACTAACCCAATAAGAATTAAAGCTGTAGATCCTGATGGATTAGTTAAACCTCACCAAGCAGATTGTTTAATAAAATTTAAAAAAAACCCCAGTTTACATTTAATGCATGGTGTAATTGAGTATAGAACTGATATGCCAGAATCAGATTTAAAACAAGCTGAAGAGGATTTACAAAAAGCTTTTAAAGTTTCATTAGAAAGACAAGGATTAATTCAAGAAAATTTAAGGCGTGGGCAACAACTATTTTTAAGAATATTTGGTGGTCAGCCTACTGATCCTCAAACTTCTTCTTCAGGAAATCAACCATAAATTTATTTTTTCTGTATAATTATCTCTTATGGACATTGTTAATTTTTTGATTGGGTTTATTTTACATATTGATAAACATTTAGGTGAGACTATTAAAAATTAAGGCGCTTTGACGTGTCGGGTTTTTTTATTTCATGATCAGTTAAAGGGTTATTTAACAATAAATAATTATCAATCTCACACCCGATTAAAATGCCAAAGAATGTTTAAAAATATTTGAATACAGTTGTTTTTTATTAACTGAAGATTAGCTTAAAAATTAAGATAATTAAAGCATATTTATTTTGATCTCTTATCAAAAATTTTTTTTGCTAGCCAAAAACCACCAATTAAAAGAATCATAAAGACAATGGTAAAAAGTTCAAAATATTTATCATAACGCTTGGTCCAAAAAAGTAAATAAGCCCGCAGACTAAAAAAAATCTTGTTCCTCGACCTAAGATTGAAGCAATAATGAAGTTTCTTAAATTTAAATCAAAAATTCCAGCCGCAACAGTAAAAATCTTATAAGGAATTGGTGTAAAACCACCCATTACTACTGCCCAAACATCGTATTTATTATAGAAAAGCTTTACATTATATAATTTTTCATCGGAAATAAACCTTGATACCAATGGCCGACCGCCATATTTCCCAATAAAATAACCGAAAATACCACCAAGCACGGAAAATAAGGTAGTTATAAAAGCATAAAAAAGAGCATTTTTTGGATTTAAAATTGCCAAAGGAATATAAATTAAATCAGGCGGAACAAGAAAAAAAGATGATTCGGCAAAAGCAGTTAATGCCAAGCCAATAAGTGGATAGTTGGAATTAATAATATTGTTTACAAATTCACCAAAAAATTCTTTCATATTTTTTAAAATCTTCAAAAACTATTAAATAAAGTTTATTCTACCAGAGTATGCTTCTTTTATCTATTAATAAAATCGTTTTTGTGAAGATAATTTCTTCATGCTTTGAGCTAATTAAAACTTTATAAATTACAAAATCTTATTTGTTTAAATTTTTTTTAAAATAATGATTTTAGTGTTTAGTGAGACAGATTAAAATTCTTACTGCACCTCCCTCTGTTACTGCACCTCCGGGGTGGAATATTGGGATATTGGGGTAGGATACGTAATGATAATTCATTGAGGCAGATTAAAATTTTTATCTAAATTTTATATTGTAAATTCAGTATTTTAATAATCTTTTGGTGAATTTTTTTAATTGATAAAATTTCTCCTTCTTCAACACAATCAATTTTTACCCAGTTTTTTTGGGTTTTGGCTAAATATAAATACATTTTTTCTGCCTCCTGTCGATGTTTAATATCTTTTTCTGCTATATCTTGACCTTTAAAATAACGTCTTTTATTAACTTTTTTCTCGGTTAATTGTAAACCAATTTGCCATGGAACATAAAGATAGATCACTAAATCTGGTCTGGGCATTTTATGTTGCCGGTATTCCAGCTCATCAAGCCAATTAATAAACTCCTTCCTTTTTTCTTCAGGTAAACGCGCCGCCTGATGGGCCATGCTGGAAGTGACATAACGATTGCAAATAATTATTCCTCCTTTGGTTAACCATTCATCCATTTCTTCTTTAACTGAAGCTCTATCTAAAGCATAGGCTAAAGAAGCCAAATAGGGAGAAATTTGATCTAGTTGACCAAATTCACCCGCTAAAAAACGGCCAACTAACCGGCCATGAAATGAGGAATAATAACGGGGAAAATCATAATATTTAACTTTTTCACCTTTTTCTTTTAAATAATCTACCAAAAGCTGGGCCTGGGTAGTTTTACCAGAGCCATCACCACCATCAATAACAATTAACTTTCCCTTTCTTTTCTTTAAATTTAAAACATGAGTGATAAATTTATCAATTTTTCTTTGCCAATTATCTTCATCATAATGCTCAAGATATAAATTTTCTGAAGGATTGCCTTTTATCATTGGCGAAAGTTTATCTTCGGCATCTTTGTAAAACAAAGCCAAAACTGGTTTATTTTTGACTAACGCATAAACAATCTCCCCGCCAACAGCGGTTGAGGGATTGGTAACTTCAGCGATAATAAAG
>JBNAVI010000088.1:0-2386 GCA_049700175.1 Microgenomates group bacterium
AAAACGGATATCGGCAACGAAGCCGGTATCGTTGTTTATAACGTAGAACATAGAACGTGTATAAAATTGACCTAATTTCTAATTGACCTAAAATAAAATAAATCCGAAGTTTGAAATTTCAATGAGGACTCTCCTCAATGAGGAGAGTCCTCTAGTCTGTTCTTGACCTTAACTAAGAGGAAGAAAAGGTTAGTTTAGGGACAGCCAGAGGCTTTTTTAAAGCCAGCTTTTTGGGCTTCTTCCTCTGTACAAAAATATCTTTCACCAATATCTTTTTCAATAACCACTTCGTTGTAATGCTTACAACCGGGTAGATGATAAAATTTTTGATAAGTGTTTTTGTCAATGTTGCCTTTGATATTACATTCAGTTTTTGTGTTAACGGGTTCACGGGTTAACGAGTTGCTGTCACGGCAAAGAGAACTAAAAATTCCTAGCTTGTTATCTTTAGCATAATGATAGGCGCTGGTTAGTCTTTCCCTTTGGGAGTTTTTTCGATAATCTGGTCTTCCCCAGCCTTTTTTTAAAATAACCTCATTAACAAAAATCTTTCCCTGATAAACTAAAGCTAAACTCCGGCCAAAAGTCTCGGGCTGTTCTTCTTTTAAGTAAACAATTTTTCCTTTTATTAAAGATTCAAGTTCTCTTTTTGCCTGGACTCCTCCACATCGATCATATTCTGGGGCATCCACTCCCAGAAGTCTGACCCTTTTTCCTGATTGAAGTTGAAAAGTATCGCCATCAATAACATCAACTACCCGATTTTGTTCCGTTAAAGTTTTATAAAAATAAAAGTTTAAAGATATGGAGATAAAAGTAATGAAAATTAAAAGAAAGTTTAAAACTTTTTTCATTATTTAAATTATCGAATTAAAAACTATAAAACAATCCAGCGTTTATTTTTTATTCTATTTTTAATTTGTGATTTTTTTATTGGATGAATAGTAATAACATTAATTTCATTCATATTTTCAGAAAAAGCAATCATATAAAAAAATAGATTTTTCTTTTCTAATAGCAATTTTTGTTTTATTAATTTTATCAATTAAAATTAATTCAGGATAATTTATTATTTTATTGACTAAATTTAAAGAAATTTTTCTTAATTTAATTCTATTTAGAAGATGTTTTGTATATTTTATTTTTTTCATACAATAAAGAAGGGAAATTTGAGAATTTAATTTTTTTAAAAAAAGAAGAAGCATTTAATATCTCTATAGCAATAGGCTTATTTTCTTTGTTATATTCAATAATAATATTAGGCTCAATTTCTTCAAAATGTGTTTCTTTATCATCCTTAAGGTTAATATAAACAGCATCAATCTGTTTGTCATAAAAAATTTTTGTTTTTTTCATAGGCTTAATAAGGATTAATTTGATTTAATTAAATTATATAATAAATAAAATGAACTGCAAGGTTTCAATAATAATTCCAACCTTAAGCAATGTTGAAGGGATAAAGTATTTGGTTAATTATTTTAAAAATAAGAAAGAGTACCAGTTGATTATTGTCCATAACAAATCTCAAAACTCAAATCTCAAAGCTCAAAACCAAATCTTAAAACTTAAAACTAATAATTTAATCTATTTACCGCAAAGAGAAAATTTAGGGTATGCAAAAGCTAATAATTTAGGGGTAAAATATGCCAAGGCTGAGTGGTTGCTTTTGTTGAATGATGATATAGAGTTTAAATATCAAATATCAAATATCAAATATCAAAATGACAAATCAAAATTAAAAAATAAAAACAAAAATCAAATTGAAGAATTAATTAATTTAGCAAAGAAAAATAATTTTGATGCGGTGGCGCCGATTTTGATTAATCCGGATGGAGGAGTGGAAAATTATGGATACCGAGTACTGCCGATTGGGAAGATGGAATTAATAAAAAGTGATACGAATCTACGAATGAATGCGAATGATGCGTATAATGCGAATTTACAAATAGATGGGTTAACAGTAGCATGTTTGTTGATTAAAAAGGAAGTTTATGAAAAATTAGGTGGGTTTGATGAGAGTTTTTTTGCTTATTTGGAAGATGTTGATTTTTTCTTGCGCTTTAAAAAAGAAGGTTTTAAATTTGCTATAACACCGGATATTGCTGTTTTTCATCATCATCGAAAAACTTCATCAAAAATGGGCTGGTTTAAGGAAAAACAAGACCTAGTCAACTGGTGGCGGTTGTATTTTAAACATCCCGACATTATCCGTTTCTCGCCTAGTTTTTTAATTGAGCGAGCAAGAAATGTGATGGGGTTGGTAAAAAAGATAATAAAATTAACCTTAATAAATCTCAAAAATTAAATATCAAATATTTCCAATGAGGACTCTCCTTAAATAAGGAGAGTCCTCTTTTTTACCATTAACGCAGGATGACTTGGTCCC
>JBNAVI010000089.1:0-2375 GCA_049700175.1 Microgenomates group bacterium
TTTAATAAATAAAAAATTAATAACTTTATCCTTGTCTTTGTTTATGTTTAGGATTTTCACAAATAATATATAATCGTCCTTTTCTTTTTACCAATTGACATTTTCGGCAGATTTTTTTAAGGGATGAACGTACTTTCATTTATAACCGATAAATAATCCGGCCACGATTTAAATCGTAAGGAGTAATTTCTACCCTCACTTTATCGCCCGGTAAAATTTTAATATAATTTTTCCTCATTTTTCCTGATAAATAGCACAAAATCACTTTATCAGTATCTTTTACTTTTACCCGAAAAAGAGTGTTGGGTAAATTTTCAATCACTTCTCCCTCAACCACAATAATATTTTCCTTCATAAAAATAAAATTTTACCACAAACTATGTTAAGATTAAAGTCTTATTTTCCAAAACAGCGATCGTGTGTTCAAAACATGCCGCTAAACTCCCATCATCAGTTACCATTGACCAAGGATCTTTTTTTTCTCTTCTCATCCCTTCCGTTCCCATCGAATAAATTACCTCAATGGCAATGGTTAAGCCTGGTTTTATTTTAATTGTTCTTTCAACCGGCATATTTACGTAATTAAAAACCCATGGATCTTCATGAAGTTTTTTACCAATTCCATGACCGGTTAATTCTTTGATAATAAAATATCCATTACCTTCAATTTCTTTCTGAATTATTTGTGATATTTGACCTAAATAATTACCAACCTTTGCTTGATCAATAGCTTTATATAAAGCTCTCTTTCCTGTATCTAAAAATTTTTTAATTTCTTTATCTTCATTTTCTCCAACAATCCACGTCTCGGCAAAATCAGTATGATAACCTTGATAATAAAATCCAATATCAAGTGTCAAAACATCTCCTTCTTTAATAACTCTTCCACTTGGAAGAGTGTGGACTATTTGTTCATTTATTGGTAAACAGGTACTAAAAAAATATCCTTTTACTTTTTTAAAAGATGGCTCGCCTTTGAATTCTTTAATCAATTTTTCCGCTTCTTGATCAATCTCTAAGGTAGTTATTCCTGGCTTAATAATTCTTTTTAATTCTTTAACAATTAACCTTAACCTTCGACCACCTTCTTTCATTGTTAAAATTTCTTTATCGTTTTTTAATTTTATCATTTCTTTAACTAAAATAAACTATCCGATAAAACTCATCTAACTTATCATAAAATTCACTAAGAGAGTAATTATTTTTTATTAAATAATCAGCAAAAGCAATGGTTGGGCCCATATTGGTTCCTAATAATTCATTTATATCTCGCGTTTCGCCGCCCAAATTTTTCCGATACTTTCTTTTAGTTAGCCGTTCATAGCGAATCTCTCTATCAGCATAAATTGCTAAAATAATCAGTTTTATTTTGGGAAATTTTTTCTTTAAAAATATATATTCTTCCCACGACCGCATGCCATCAATTACAACCATTAAATTATCTTTAAAGGCTTTTTTAATTTTTTCTTCATTCAATATGGCAAAAGCCGCCAGCCCGTATTTTTTTCTTAAATCCTCTCTAATTTTTCGGTGTATCTCCTCAGTATGAGATAATCCATGTTTATCTATATATTCATTAACAATTCGGCCAAAAGAAATTACCGGCAAACCTTTTCTTTTAAAATATTGCGCCGCTTCTGTCTTTCCTGACCCTGGCAAGCCAACTATGGCAATTATTGTTTTTTCTTTCTTTTTCCAGTTTTTAATCTGGTTTTTAATCACTTGTTTGCCTAAATTTTTCAATATCTCCTGGTTTATTTTTTCAATTGTCTGGGTGGCGTCAATAGTGATTAATTTCTTTTTTCTTTCGTAAAATTTTATCACCGGCATTGTATATTTAAAAAATAAATCAATCCTTTTTCTTATTGCTTTAGTTGTTTCATCTTCTCTTAACTCATCATTTCGATGAAAAATACGCCATAAGGCTTCTTTTGGCTCGATATCAAAATAGATTACCTTATCCACATTATTAGCAAATTCTTTTGCCTGTCTTAAGGTTCGTGGAAAACCATCAAGGATATATCCTTTTTTATATTCTTTTCTTTTAATGTAGTTATTGACTATCTCAATTGTTTTTTCATCAGGGACTAAAATTCCAGCGTTAATTGTTTCTTTGATATATCTTCCCAGCTGAGTTTTTTCTTTAGCCAATTGCCGAAAAATATGACCGGTTGATAAATAGGGAATTTTTAATTGTTTTGATAATAATGTCCCTTGGGTCGTTTTACCGGAACCCTGAATTCCTAAAAGAACAATTCTCATATTTTTAAATTTATAATTTCTTTTTTTCCTGATGCCAAGTATGCTTTTTGCACCGCGGACAATATTTTTTAATTTTTAAAGGGTTGGGAGTATTTAGCTTACTTCTTTGTGAT
>JBNAVI010000090.1:0-2349 GCA_049700175.1 Microgenomates group bacterium
AGCCAAAGGAATTTTGTGGCTGAAAATAAAAACTAAAGGTGTTTCTTCTCATGGCGCTTATCCTTGGCAAGGCAAAAACGCTTTAGTTTTAGCTAATGAAATTTTAAACAAAATCTATAAAACCTATCCCCTACCAAAAAAAGAATCTTGGCAAACTACCTTTAATTTAGCCCGAATTGAGACCCCAAATCAAACTTTTAATAAAGTCCCGGATGAAGCCATCATCTCCTTTGATATACGCTATATTCCTGAGGAGTTTAAAGGCAATTCTTTTGAAAAAGGAAAGGAAATATTTTTGAAAAAAATCAAAAAAATTATTGGCAATTTAGGTCAGGTAGAAGTCGTCCTTTTTGAACCACCTCAATTTACCGATGAAAAAAATCATTATGTTAAAGTTTTGGCTCAAACTACTCAAAAAATCACTGGTAAAAAAGCAAAAATCATTCTCAAACATGGTGGCTCTGATGTCCGTCATTTTAATCGCTTTGGGGCAGAAGGAGTCACCTTTGGTCCAGTTGGCGCTGGATTACATTCGGATAATGAATATGTGGAAATTGAAAGTTTAGAAAAATATTATCTAATTTTAAAAGATTTTTTATTAAAAATTTAATAAATATCAGGTAAAAAAGACTGAAGTTTATTATCCCATACTCCTACTTTTTTTGTTTGTTCATTTGTTTTTAAATAGAAATCGCCGGATAAAGTCCTAAGAAACAATGAAGGATGATAAACCCCTTGCATTTGTTCAGGCAAATTTTGAGCTAGTTGCCACATTAAAAAATTAGTGATTTTTTCGGATAAGGAATGTGTGGGTAAAGAATGTTCTTTGGTTAATTGCGATGCTTGACCAACCACTTCACCTACCTCCATTAAAGGCCCACAAATGGCCATGATTCCGGTAGGAATTCTTGGATTAAAGTTTAGGCCATAGTTTATTCCTTTGGGATAACGAAAAGCTATCGGCAAAACTAGACCATTTATTCTTTCCATTAATCTGGTAATAAAACCTAGTCCTTTTTCTGCTGGTAATAATTTACCTGTTCGGCTGCGATGACCTTCAGGGGCAATGGCAATTGTTGCCCCCTGTGGTATTTTTTTATTTAATAAATTAATAAAGTTTTTGGTTAAATGCTCTGATTGGGATTGTTTTTTTATATCTTTAGCGCCTCTTATCCTATATGACTGAATTATTGGCACCATTTGCCAACCTAAAATTTTTTGGGCTAATCTGACAGTAATAGCATAGTGTGGCTGACTGCCTAATAATTGCCAATAATCATAAGAAGTTGGCATAATTACATTTTTTCTATGGAAAAGATACTTGAGTAAAATATAGGCAATAATTAATGGATCATCGCCAGTTTGATGATTGTAAAAAATTAAAGCAGGCAGTGTTGGGTTTTCGTCTAATTGCTGCAAAAAAAATGAATTTTTAATCTCTAAGTGGTATCCTTCTTCTATTAAATTAATAAATTTTTTAGTTATGATTTCCCTTAATCTTTCTGGGGTGTTTTTAAGTGTTTCTATAATAATTAAAAGTAAAGTAAAAAAATTTTAATTTTTGATTTACCTTATGGTCCATCCTCCATCAACTACCACTACCTGACCAGTCATATAATTTGATTCATCTGTGGACAAATATAACGCTGCATAAGCAATATCTTCTGGTCGTCCTATTTTTTGCTCTGGAATATTCATTAAAAATCCTTGTTTTGTTTCTTCATCAGCCAAAAGACCCTTTGTCATTTCCGAAACAATTACTCCCGGGGCAATGCAATTGATATTTATATTATATTTAGCATATTCTAAAGCCGCCTGGCGTGTTAAAGCAATAATTCCTCCTTTTGAGGCACAATAGGCTGATAATTGATCAAAACCGACCAACGCGGCAATCGAGGCGATATTAACAATTTTTCCTTTGTTTTTTTCCAAAAAGTGAGGAATCACTGCTTTCATGCCGTAAAATGTTCCTTTTAAATTAATATTTAAAATATAATCCTAGTCTTCATCGTTTGTTTGATGAAGAGGGGAAAATTTAACTACTCCCGCATTATTAACTAAAATATCAATCCCACCGTAAACCTCAATTATTTTTTTCACTAAGTTTTGCCAGCTGTTCCATGAAGAAACATCAGTTTGAATAAATATAGCTTCATAACCTTGATTTTTTATTTCTGAAGCTACCCGTTCCCCTTTTTCTGCAGTGCGATTGGCAATAACAATTTTTGCTCCTTCTTTGGCAAAAACTTTAGCTATCCCCTCGCCAATTCCTGAACCAGCGCCGGTAATAATGGCAATTTTATTTTGTAGTCTCATATGATTAATAAAAAATTTTTAATTTAAATAAAT
>JBNAVI010000091.1:0-2190 GCA_049700175.1 Microgenomates group bacterium
AAAATTTATAAACTTTAATCTTTAACATCTGTCATCTTACTGTCATCTTAATATTGTCATCCCTGCGCAAGCAGGGATCCGGTTGTTTATTTATTTAGAGATTCCAGTTTTGGCAGGAATGACACTAATTTTACCTTTTAATTTTTAAAAGGCTACATATTTAAACCATTTGGGTTGCATTTTTAATGATTTAACCGCTCCCATTTCGGTTGCATTTTAAATGATTTAAAACACTACCTTGCAAAAAGTTTATTTATTTTTTAAACTTAATATATATGGGTATTTTAAAATCGATTATTGATTTTGTGATGGATATTTTAGAAACGATTGTTTTTGTTGGATCTTTATTCATTGTTATCTATCTTTTTATCCTTACTCCAAATCAGGTAAAAGGAGCATCAATGGAGCCAACCTTCCACACGGGAGAATATATCTTAACCAGTAGAATTACCTATAAATTCAGAAATCCCCAAAGAGGCGATGTGATAGTTTTTAAATCGCCAAAAAATCCTGACATTGAATATATAAAAAGAGTTATTGGCTTACCCGGTGATAAGATTTTAATTGAAAATGGGGAAGTTTATGTCAATGGCATAAAACTGGAGGAAACCTATATTTCTGCCAAAACTAATTTATGGGAAGGTGGTTTTGTTCAAGAAGGAAAAGCGATTATTGTACCCCCAGAGCATCTTTTTGTCATGGGTGATAATCGACCTCGTTCTTCAGATTCGCGCGAATTTGGACCAATACCAATTGATAGTGTTATTGGTCAAGTTTTTTACCGGTATTTTCCAACCACTGTCATGGGCGCTATTCGCAATCCTCTGCCTCAATCATTGCGATAACTTATTCAATAATTTTTCAAGAAAAGAACTACTGTTTTTAAGGTTATCTTTAATTTCAATAATTAATTTCCCTTTAATTCTAGTCTGAATAACTTTAATTCTAATATTAGGGAATTTTTTTTTAATCTTTTCCAATAATAATTCTAATTTCTGTTTTGGCAAGTATGTCCCATTATCTTTGACTTGATATAATATATCTCTTATTATTTCCTCCGTCTGAGATACAGTTAAATTATCAGATAAAATTTTTTCATAAACTTCAGCCATCTTTTTTTTATCATCTAATCGTGAAAGTATCAAAAGATGACTCAAGGAAATTAGGTTAGAATAATAACCATCAATAATCAATGGTGGTAATTTATTTAAACGAATAAGATGACAAAGATAAGATGGTTTTAATCCCAATTTAGTTGAAAGATCTTTAATACGAATGTCCTTGTCTTTAATTAAATATTGAATAAGTCTTGCCTTATTAAAAATATCTTTTTCCTCCTTTATTTGAAGAATTATTTTTTCTACTTCATCCATGAAAAAAATTATACCACTTTTACATACATCTCTCCTTTTTTCCGATAAAATTCTACTTTGCCTTTTTTGATGGCTAAGATAGTAAAATCACGGGATAAAATCGTTCCTTCGCCGGCATTAACCTTTGTTCCTTTTTGTCTTATAATAATGTTACCCGGCGTGACCAATTCTCCTTCATAAACTTTAACCCCTAGTCTTTTACTTTTTGAATCTCGATTTCCTCTTACTGTTTTTTGGGCTTTTGTATGGGCCATAATTCTAAACTCTATGCAAAAAATAATTTTAATTTTTAATTAATTACTCTTTATCAGGTAAGTTTTTTTTAAATTCTTTTTCAAAGTTCCTCCTTTATTAAAAATTGATCTTGTCAAAGATAATTAACTTTATAGACTTTATGAACTTTATGAACTTTTAACTTATTTTTAACCATTTATCTTCAATATCTTAATTTTGGTTAAACTGGCACGGAAACCTTTTCTTTTTCTATACCTCACTTTAGCTTTAAATCTTAAAATATTAATTTTGTCGCCTTTTAAATGTTCAACGATCTGGGCGGCAGTTTTTTTATTTAATAAAGGTAGTCCTAAATCAATTTTTTTTCCTTCTTCATCAAATATCAAAAGTGTTTCTAAATCAATTTTTTTATCTTTTTCCTCATTTATTTTATCAACTACAATCTCATCATTTTCTTTAACTAAGTATTGCTTTCCGCCAGTTTTAACAACCGCGTAAAAATTACTCATAGAAATTAATTATACCATTATACCCTAAAAAAAATTAATTGACAAGCAAATGTATAAGTCACATACATTTTCCC
>JBNAVI010000092.1:0-2180 GCA_049700175.1 Microgenomates group bacterium
AAAATTAAAAATTCAAAATTAAAATCTCAAAATGAAAGCCCCGCCTTTGACAAAGCCGGGAAAAGTCAAAGTTAAAAATTGTAATTAAAAATTAATAATATTATTTTAAGTTTAGATTTTTTTCATCTTGGACTCGTAGCTCAGTTGGTTAGAGCGTCCGCTTCACATGCGGAAGGTTGGAGGTTCAAATCCTCCCGAGTCCACAGAATTTATTCAGTCAATGAGAAAATATGTTTAGATAATCTCCTTATTACCCATATACCGGAATGTCCCGCGGTGTAAACCCGTGGATAAATGGCCTTCGGGACAGGGTTTCGCCCTCCCAAAACCCTGTTTAGGAATATGCCTCAAGCGTCACAGTGGGATACCCCACTGGTGTTCCATAAGCTTAAGGAGCGCTTCACTTTCCCGGCAAAACATTTCAACCAAAACGAGAGATTGATTTTATAAAGAAACTTTTTAGCTAAAAACAAGTTTTGGATATGAACTTAATTTAAGTTTGTTAATTTTAATTTTTTTTGAATTTTTTTAATAAAATTTTTTATCCTTTCCAAATAACCAACAGCAAAATTTTTAAAGTTTTTTATTTTCTTTGTATAAATAATTATTGAGATTAATAAAAATAAAAAAAGGATAAATATTATCTTGTTAAAATGGTTTGAATTGTTTTCTATTTTTTCTGTTTTGGATTCTTTTTTAAATTTATTTTTTACTCCTAAAATATCGGGTTTATGTTTTTCCATATTCTTTTTGTTTTTAGTAGAATATGAAATTAGACGAGGTGAAATTATTATTGTTGATTCCCCCAATATTTGATTACTTCCTTGATTATTTGATTGACTTTGATTAGATGAAGAGGTGTTGTTTTGCGAAGAAACAGTATTTTGATTGGGATTGGAGGTTGGAGTGATTTTTTGGTTATTAGTTGAGGTTGGCGAGGGTGTTGGGGTTATCGATGGATTTATTGTTGGAGTGGGAGTTGGGGTGGGAAAAATATATGTTAATTTTTCTTGATTAAAATTAAAGGGATAAGTTTCAATTTGGGATTCTGGTGGATCTTTTATTATTTCACCTTCTTTTGTTTCCCAAAGATCATCTCTCGAATTTATCTGGCCAACTAAAAGGGTATATTTTCCTTTTTCTTTTCCCTGAATTTGTAGATGATAATTTCCAAATTGGGCGTTTTCAACAAAAATCATTCCTTCGTATTCGTTAATAAAAGTGCTATCTGGCAGTTGAAGAACCATTTCTGCCGGCGATTTAATAAAAAAGATTAAACTTGGTGAAATAGTAGTTTTATTTCCGTTTATTATTTGGCCATCCTCCGCATAAAGATCTAAAGCCGATAAAATCTTTTTTATTGATTGTTTTTCAGTGATAATTTCACCATGGTCAAATAGTAGCTTTTGAGAGTCAGAGTCTTTATTGGCGCTTTTTGATAATACGGTGTAGTCGCCATAATCATAAAAAATATCTATTGGTTGACCATCTTGATAATTACCTAAAGTTTTGTGAAAAATGTTTGGTGGGTCTACAATATATCCAGCCGGGGTTTGATTATCTTTTTCGCCGTAAAAAGCAATAAATTGAGGAAAAATTTCTGACAAATTTTGGTTATATTGATTAAGTAAATTATTTTTTATTGATAAGTTATTAATTGAAATTTCTTCTCCATTTTTATTTTTTAAAAAATTAAAAGTAGGAAAAAGATCAAAGGCAACTGGAAACCTTTTTCTTATTGTTTCTCTGTCTGGTTCTATTTGTGATTTATTTAACAGTAAAATTATTTTTTGTGCTAGCCAAAGAAAGTTATTTTCTCTGTCAATTTCGCCAGCTGATAGGGGTTTATAAACTTGAACTGCTCCTTCGTGGGGTGAACCAACAGTAATTATTTTATTTACTTTTTCTTTATATTTTTGGGTAAAAATTCGGGCCACTAAACCACCTAACGAGTGACCAATTAGATTTACCTTTTGATCTTGAGGAATTTTGGTGTTAATAAAGGTTTTTAGATCTTCACTGGATTTTTCAACGCTTTTTCGCCAATCATAAGGAAAAACAAAAAAATCTTGATTTTCCTGATATCCTAAATTTTTAAAGGTACCAATTATGCCATTATATTCTTTAACAAAAGGCAAAAGTTTCCAATCAAAAACTCCAACCGATTGATTATGCAAAAT
>JBNAVI010000093.1:0-2095 GCA_049700175.1 Microgenomates group bacterium
GGGAATTTTTCCTCCAAACTGATAAGCAATTTGGGGCAAGGCCAAAGAGGCAGCAATTAAGCCGATTACTAAAATAGGCCAGCGGAGTTTGGAAAAATACAAAAATAAAGAAAATAAAATCAAACCGTTCATTAAAAAGGCAACTTTATGGAAAAAAGGCATAATGCCGAAAATAAAACCAGGTAAAAAAATCTGCCAGAATTTTAATTTTTTATTAAATTTAACTGCTCTAAGTAAAAGATAAATAATAAAAAGAACAAAAAAATAGGAAGCGCCAAGATGCCTTTGATTGGTAAAAATATTTAAATTCCAAAAGGCGCTGACAATTTTGCCATCATAGGGACCAAATGAGGGGAAAATTTTATTATTGATAATTTCAAATGGCGTATTTAAAGATAAGGGATGTTGACGGAAAAATTCTAAAAAAGAAAGGGAGCCGTTAAAAAGAAAAAAAATAACTGTTAAAACAGCAACATTTCTTTTTGAAAAAATAAGCTTAGTTAAAAAATAAATTATTACTAAAAGTCCAAAAAAACCTAAAGCACTAGGCAAATTTAAGGCCCAGCTTAAGGGCAAGCCTATTTTTTCCAGCATCCCCACCAAAAAATAAAAAAGAAAATGATATTTTATTGGCTCGCCAGGAAATAAAGGATATTCTGGAGGCCAATTTTTGCCCCAAGAAAAGGAGCGAATCAAAGGAATATTGGCAGCAAAATCAGACCAAACTTTGGCAGCAATTAACATCTGACCATTTTTATAATCAAAAGTATGCCACATTAACCACCAAGAAAACCCAAAAGCAAAAACAACAAAAATTATCTCCGGCCAATTTTTTTTAAGGAATTTCATTAGCAACTTTTTCGCCTTGGTCAATAGCATAATTCACCCCCCTGTCCCAAGGATAAATTGTTTGCATATTGGCTAAATAAATATTTTTAGGCAAGGACCTTTTTAATTCAGAAAGAATTTTAGAATAATTAAGAACCATAATTGGCTGGGCGAATTTACTAATTCGTAATTCGTAATTCGTAATTGAAGAATTGTCAAATTTTTTGTTAATCTTTTTAAGAAACGGCAAAAATTCAAGTAAAATTTCTCGGGGGTTCATTCCAAAATAGCAGTGATTTTGGGGATAATAGCCGCCAACATACAAAATACGCTCGCCTCCATAATGTTTTGAGTCGACAAAATTAGTGTGTTCAACCACCGCCACAAAAGGAAAGTTTGGTTCATTGATGTTTAGCCAATAAGTCCCGTCGGTTAAAAATTGGTCTTTTAAAATTAAAATTAGATTTATTGCCCCCAGCATTGGCGGAAGATTTGTTTTGAAAAATTTTTCTGTTGGGGTGGTGATAATTATTCTGTCAAAGTCTTTTAATTCTTTTAAATTTTTAACCTCGTGGTCTAAAATTATTTGCCCCCCATTTTCTTTTATCTTCTCTAAAAGCTGATTGACTAAAACTTGAAACCCTCCTCTCAAATACCCCAATTTAGTGCTTCTTCTTTTAATCCTTGCCCAAAACCAGGCGGCAGAAATTTTTTTTGCTTGCTTGCCAAATTTTCCTTGCAAAAGCGGTTGCCAAAGAATCCGAAATGGCCATTTTCCATAGGCAGAAATCAGCCAATCCCAGGCAGAAATCTTTTCCAATTTCTGCCAATTATTGGCCATTTTAAGATAGGCAGTTGCCAGAGCGGCACGGATTTTTTCCGGAAAGTTTAAATGGGGAAAAAACAAAAGATTTATTGGTGAATCAAATTGAGAAATTTTCCCTTGATAAAAAATCGAGGTTTTTGGACGAGAATAAAAAAGCCTGGCTGACAGATTAAGTTCTGAGATTAATTTTTTGGCTGATTGGTCTGAAGTAAAAAGATGATGGAAAAAATATTCAACCGACCAATCCCAGTTCTCTTTTTTAAAACCAGCAGCCAAACCTCCAGGGAATTTTTCCTTTTCAAAAACAACAACCTTGTAATTCTTTTGGGAAAGCCGGTAAGCAGTGGTTAATCCAGTAATCCCTGCTCCAACAACGGCAATTTTCATAAACCTATTTTAGCACAGAAGAAAGCTACTTAGAGGGCCAAAAGCAGGCTGGTA
>JBNAVI010000094.1:0-2077 GCA_049700175.1 Microgenomates group bacterium
TAGACAAATTGACCGTTGGTAAAGAAAATTTAACCGAGGAAATGAAAGTGGTGGTTTTTCAGGTTAAGTAACGAGTTTAAAAGTCATGTCAACCGACGCGGTTATCAACGGATTGGTATATCAATAAAATTTAAAATTCAAAATTCAAATTTCAAAATGGCAATGTAATCAGTTAAAATCAGTTGAAATTTGTTGAAATTGGTTAATCAATTTATAATTTAGAATTTAGAGTTTGTTTGGAATTTGGCGCTTGGGATTGGAAATTTTAATTTAATTATGCCATCGAGAACAAATCCTTTAAAAGTCCCTCCGCATGATCTTGAGGCGGAGAAATCAGTTTTGGGAGGGGTTTTGATTGATTCTTCTGCCATTGCTTTAGTGGCTAACTTTCTAAAACCAGAACATTTTTATTTACCAGAACATCAAATCTTATATTCCACCATGCTCACTTTATTTGAAAAACAACAGCCGATAGATATTATTACTTTACAAGCGCAGTTAAAAAAAGATGGCAATTTAAAAAAAATTGGCGGTCAAAGTTACTTATCAGATTTAATTAATACTGTTCCCACATCAGCTTATATTGAGCATTACGCCCAAATTGTTAAAAACCATTTTGTCAAAAGAAAATTAATTGATGTTTCCTCCCGTTTGGTGGAAAAAGCCTTTGAGGAACAAGGTGACGTTAAAAAACTTTTAGATGAGGCAGAGGTGGAGATTTTTGCTTTATCGCAACAACATCTTCATCAAGACTTTATTGAGTTAAAAGAAATTCTGGCTGAAAGTTTTGAAAGATTGGAGGAATTAGCAAAAAAAGGAGTTCATTTTCGGGGTTTGCCAACAGGGTTTGCCGATTTAGACGCTAAATTAGCCGGATTTCAACCCTCAAATTTAATCGTTTTAGCCGCCCGGCCGGCATTGGGAAAAACAACTTTGGCGCTTAATATTGCTTTAAATGCTGCTGTTGGCGAAAAGGCGCCGGTGGGATTTTTTTCTTTGGAAATGAGCAAGGAGGAGTTGGTTGACCGGTTATTAGTGGGGCAGGCAGATATTGATGCCTGGCGGTTGAAAACCGGTCGATTGTCGGATGAAGATTATAAAAAAATAACTGAAGCAATGGGAGAGTTGTCTGAAGCGCCAATTTTTATTGACGACACTCCCGGCGCTTCAATTTTGGAAATGAGAACTAAAGCAAGAAAATTAAAAGCGGAAAAAGATATTAAATTGATTATTGTTGATTATTTACAACTGGCTGATGCTGGGCGACGTTTTGACAGTCGAGTACAGGAAGTTTCTTTTGTTTCTCAAGGCTTAAAAAACTTAGCCCGTGAATTGAAGGTGCCGGTTTTGGCAATTTCTCAATTGTCACGAGCTGTTGAGCAGCGAGGTAGTAAAAAACCTCAGTTGTCAGATTTAAGAGAAAGTGGTTGTTTAACCGGTGATAGTTTATTAATTGAGGCAAAAACTGGAAGACTATTAACCATTAAAGAATTAGCTGAAAGAAAAAATCAGGCGACAATTGAGGTTTTAGCGATGACTGATAACTACAAAATTAAACCGGCAAAATTGATTAAGGCTTTTAAAACTGGGGTGAAAACTATTTATTTATTAAAAACACAATCAGGTAAAGAAATAAAAGCAACCGCTAATCATAAATTCTATTGTCTTGAAGGTTGGCGACGACTTGATCAATTAAAAACAGGTGATTTGATTGCTGTGCCAAGATTACTTGAGCTTTCTGGGTCAAAAAATATTACTAATCAAGAGCTAATATTTTTTGCTCATATGCTGGGTGATGGCTGTTATGTAAAAAATCAACCAATTCATTATACAAGTGCTAATTTAAAAAATATTCAGGTCTTAAAAAAAACAGCTAAAGAACTCTTTGGCATTAAAGCTCGATTAGTTAAACAAAAAAATTGGTACCATTTATATCTGCCTTTACCATTTCATTTAACCCACCATAAACATCATCCTTTTGTTGATTGGTTGAAAACAAAAGATTTGGATTTGGCTCATTCTTATGAGAAAAGACTACCTTTAGATTTTATGGCTTTAGATCAAGAAAAAATTAAAT
>JBNAVI010000095.1:0-2030 GCA_049700175.1 Microgenomates group bacterium
TTTAAATAAGCAATTAATTTACCAATTTTAGCATATTTTTAAGATTGAAATGGTAAAAAAGTTAACGGCTTTAAAGTTTTAGAAAGTTAGGAAGGTTGGGTAAATTAAAGTTTGAAAATCATTAGATAATTACTATTTCTTCTCTTTTGCAATAAATTAAAAAACTTTTCTTCTTAAAGACATTTCTATATTTTGAAAAAACAATTTCCAAATAGGAAATTAGATAATTAATATCAAGAGTTTTTAAATTAAGAATAAGGCATTTAAATTTGCTTTTTTTCTTTTTCAAAATTAAAAAATCTTTATCAAAAGTCAGAATAATAAAACCTTTTTTTTCGGAGATTTTTAAAAGCTCTAAGTCTCCCTTTCCTTTATAATTGCTATTTTTTGTATCAATTACTTGATGCCCTTTTCTTTTTAGAAAGTTTATTAATGAATGAGGAACGTTTTCATCGACTAAAAATTTCATAAAGAAATGGGATAGATTTTTTCTTCTTTAATTTTTTTAGCAGCAAAGCTTATAGCCGATAAAATATCTTTCTTTGCCAAAGAAGGGTATTCTTTTAAGATTTCTTCAGGATTATGACCTTGGGATAAAAGCTCCAAAATTAACTCTACCGGAATTCTTGTTCCTTCAAAGATTGGTTTACCCGAAAGAATTTTTGGATTAACAACTATTTTTCTCATAATTTCCTGTTAAAAACCCTACACCTGTTGCCAAGCGTAGGGGAGTTAACTTTTATTATTATACATCATATATTAGAAATTTTGTCAAGAATTAGATTGCCTATTTTGCCATAATTTAAACACCTTAGCGGGTTAACGAGCTAAACGGTTAGAGATTTTTTGTTTCTTTCATCTTTAATTCTCCTCTTTCTTTCATTCGATTGACATAAACTCGAAGATAGTTTTTATTTTCTATTTGTAGTTTGGTTTAAGAGTTTTGGGATGTTAACAGGCTAACTTTTAAACAATAATTTATCTCTTATTTTACAATATGTTTGCCATAATTTAAAAAATTTTGACGACTTGATGGTGTTAAGCTGAGTTTCGAGGTTTTGGATGTGGGTTTGTTGTTGGTTGATTTGAGTTTTGAGGTTTTGGATGTAATTTTGTAATTTGATTAGTTGACTTTTTTGGTTCTTAACATGGTTTTTTAGCTCATCAATATTTTTATAGTTATGTTTATCTTCTGTTAGAATTCCAATTCCACTAATTCTTTCAACTAAATATTTTTCAAAAAACGATTGATCAAATTTAATAAGGTGTTTTTTTGAGTATACTTTTTTTATTTCTAAATTCTTAATATGAGTATGCCAACCCATTTTTATTTCTTCTTCAGATAATCTTGTTAATCTAAAAGATAATTTTTGTTTAGCTTGATTGTGATTTCTTAAAGGATAGTGTTTTGATAAAAATTTCAATGGAAAAATTTTTCTATTAGGCAATACTATCTCATGTCCACCTGATGATGAAAGATCAATGTTTTTCGTTTTTTTCCAGCATTTAATTTGTAAAAAATGTCCTGGTCTTTTTCCGAACTCAAAGTAATCATAGTTTTTAAATGAAAAGGTTTTATTGTTTAAATCAGTCGTATAGCGAAAATCAATTACAGTAAAATCTATTGAATTATATCCAAAACTATCTACTATTTCGATTCCTTCACGTAAATTTTTATTTTCCCACGGTGAAAATCTAATTTCGTCAGAGTCATTGTGTAAATACCAATTATAATTTGAATTTTTTGCTATTTGTTCAATCTTTTTTAGTAGATTTTTCCACTCATAAATCGGTGTTGGATTATTTTCAGGATATTTTAGTAAATAGATATTTTTGTGTTTTTTTTGCAAATTTTTAATTATTTTATAAGATTTATCTGTAGACCAATTATCTATAACGAAGACATCAATATTTTGATATAGGTAGTATCTTATTGTAGATTCAATGATATCCTCTTCATTATAACAAGTTATAATTGAGGCTATTCTTAATTTGCTTTTTCTATTTACATTAATTGGATTGGCTAAAAC
>JBNAVI010000096.1:0-2010 GCA_049700175.1 Microgenomates group bacterium
CTTTTTTATTTTCGCTCTGGATATATCTATACAATCCGTCAATTTTTGGTCCAGCAACTTGTTTTGTTATACCAGCTTTTGTATCAAAAAGCCCAACTCGTCCATCTTTTAATTTCACAATAAAATCAAGATAAAAAGGTTTCTTTTCGCCATTGTCATAAGGAACGGCAAAAAATGTAGCGTCTCTATCTCCGTTTTTGAACCACCACTCAACCATTTCCGATTTTTCCAAAAAATCAATAAATGCCGTTTCCGACTTCCATTCGCCAATTCTATAAAACGGCTGCATTATAGATTTTTTTCTATCTTCTCTAACCGCATTTTCTCCATAAGTTAATGATTCCGGGATATTCCAATTTTCAACCGCAACCAATTCGCTTTCTCTTTTTTCAACTTCCTCTCTATATTTTTCTTTAGCTTTATCCAAAACATTAACAAAATGCCGAGAGTTTTTGTCGCTCAAAACAATCTGGACGATTTCTTCCCATACATCGCCATACCACATTTTTAATTCCTGCTCAAAAAATTTATAGATTGCTTCTTTAACTCTGCCAACCGATCTGTTTTCGGGATAGAAGGGGGTTAAATTATTGCGCACAAAAAAGTCAAATAATTTCTGCATATCAAAGTCACTAGCCTTTATCTTTTTGTCGCCGATAATTTTTGCCCCAGCCAAAGCGTCAACATCTTCAGCTTTGAAACCAGAGATAATTTTCAAATCAATTTTCCGTGCTTTTGGGTCAATATTCTTTTTTAAATTATATTCTCTGGCTTTCTCTAAAAATATCTCTATAAAAAGCGGCGACAATCTCGTTTTTTCTCTGTGTCTTTTGGGATAACACGAAAGCAAACTTAATTTAGGGTCAAAACTTCTCTTGCTTGTATAAATAGTGATATAATCTTTGGCGATGTCTTCTTTAATTTCTATGTTGTCCAAATTGGTATAAACATAGCCATAATTTAAGGTTTCGCTTTCATAATGTCCTTTGTCTGGCTCGGGCATTCTCATAATTCTGCCAACTGTCTGAATGGAAAAAATCGGGCTGTGCCACTCCCTAAACAAAATCAAAATCTGCGCTCTCGGACAATCCCAACCCAAAGCAATCGCCTGTTTAAAAAGTAAAACTTCAACATAATTATCTGATTTTTCCACCTCTTCTTTATTGATATGTTCCCCAGAAAGCCAAATCGCCAACTTATTATTTCCTTTTTCGGTTGAAATGTTATATTTATTTTTCAATATACTTTCCACTCGTTCTCTTATTCTGTCTTCCAAACTTGTTTTTCTGTCTGGCAATTGAATTAAAACCAGAGGATTAACATTAACTCTTTCTTTTTGAAATTCTTTTACCAATTCCTGCCTCTTTTTCATTGCCGCATCTATTACCAATTCTTCACTACCACCGCTCAACTTCTGCGTCTGAATTTTCCCTTGCCGTATAAAATTGACAAAATCATCGTTTAGGATAATTCCTTTCTTAATCATTCCTTCTTTTTTAACATCTTCTAATGCAACCGAAACCATATCATCGGGATCCCTTATTACGGGTGTAGCGGAAACTTCAATTGTTACTTTTGGTCCAATCATCTGAATTAAGCCCTGCGAAATTTCACTGGTGGCATGATGATGAGCCTCGTCAATAATCAAAATTATTTCTCGGCCTTCTTCCTTCGTTCTCTCTAATACTTTTGATAAATTAAAATCCTGTTCATTATCGCGAATATAGATATTGTCTGCTTTGTTAATACTTTCCCAATTGAAAAACAAAATCTCGTTTTCACTGATTTTTCTATCGTCCAAATCCTCAAAAAAAGAGCACTTTAATGCCCGGCTTGTTTCAAAATAGTTTTCCAACTTTTCTCGGCTTTGGATATGAAGTTGCCGCGGAGCCGTCCAAATAAAACCAAGCGATTGTCTGATTTCTCTATCGTCAACCAATTGTTTCAAAAATTCCGCCATCATTATTGTTTTACCCGAACCGGTCGGCGCCTTAAAAACCAGTTTTTTAC
>JBNAVI010000097.1:0-2000 GCA_049700175.1 Microgenomates group bacterium
TTAAAAATTTAGAATTAAGGTCCGTCCTTTAGTAAAGGACGGACCTTGATAGATTTCCTTGATAGATTTCCATCTCGCAGATGGAACAATTTTGGTTGCCCAGCCAGGATTCGAACCTGGACTAGATGGTTCAGAGCCATCTGGCCTACCGTTAGCCGACCGGGCAATTTTAAATTTTAAAAAGATGCAGAAAAGAGATTAGAGTGACAAATTTTTTTAAACTTAAGGCAAAACAACTTCTGTTAATTATTTGTGACCGCTGAGGGATTTGAACCCCCGGCCTTCTCGATGTAAGCGAGACGCTCTGCCAACTGAGCTAAGCGGTCTTATAATATTTTATCAAAAAATTATCATCTTGGTTAAGGTTGTTTTGTAGATTATAGTCCGTCGACAGAAGAAAAAGATAAGAGTAATATGACTAATCCAGAAACTTTTGCCAACCTAATGATTACCCTTTGGTTTAAGCAGGGCTATCTTTCAGACAGATTACTTAAGGCGTTAAGGGAAAAGTTTATCCGTGAGGGTGGTTTTCGGGAAAATCTTTTTAAAGAAAGAACAAAATTTAGGCTAAAAAATGATAAAATATAAGAATGAAATACGAAGTTTTTTCTTTAAAAAATGGTCTTCAGGTAGTTTTAATTGATACTGAGGCTTTTCCGACTTTAACGACATTACTTCTAGTGGGAGCGGGTAGTCGTTATGAAAACGAAAAAAACAATGGCATTGCTCACTTTTTTGAGCATATGGCTTTTAAGGGCAGTAAAAAATATCCTTCTTCTTTGTTAATTTCTTCAACCATTGAGGGTTTAGGCGGAGTGTTTAATGCCTTTACCGCCAAAGACCATACGGGGTATTGGATCAAAGGAACAACGCAGCATTTTGAGACAATAATTGATGTTTTAGCCGATATGATTCAACATCCACTTTTAAAAGAAGAGGAAATTGAGCGGGAGAAAGGAGTGATTATTGAGGAGATAAATTTATATGAAGACACTCCTTACCGAAAAGTAGGGGATTATTTTGAGGCGCTTTTATATAAAGATAATCCTTTAGGATTAGAAATTGCCGGAACAAAAAAAACAGTTAAATCTTTTACCCGGCAAACATTTTTAGATTATATTAAAAATCTTTATCATCCAAAAAATGGCCTTTTAGTGGTGGCGGGTGGTTTAGGACAAATTAAAAATTACTTAAAAATCATTGAGGAAAAATTTAAAACTTGGCGTAATGGGGGAAAAGCAGAGTTTATACCGGTTAAAGAAAATCAAGAAAAACCAGAAATATTTGTCAAAACAAAAAAAACCGAACAGGCGCATTTTTGTTTAGGCTATCGGGCGTTTTCTTTTAATGATGAAAGAAAATACGCTCTTTCTCTTTTAGCGGCAATTTTAGGCGGAGGAATGTCTTCCCGGCTTTTTATTGAGGTAAGGGAACGCCGGGGATTATGTTATTATATTTCCACCTCAAAAGAACAGTACGCCGATTGCGGTTATCTTGTCACTCAGGCTGGGGTAACAAATGATTTAGAAAAAGTTAATTTGGCGATTGATTTAATTTTAAAAGAACATGAAAAAATCGCCAAAGGTGATTTAAAAAAAGAGGAATTAAAAAAGGCTAAAGAATTTTTAAAAGGAAGATTGCTTTTATCGCTTGAAGATTCATTTCAGTTAGCTTCATTTTTAGGAACAAAAAAACTTTTGCAAAATAAAATTGAAACGCCGGAGGAGGTGGTGGCCAAGCTTGAAAAAGTAAAAGCTGAGGAAATTATTGATTTGGCCAGAGAAATTTTTATTCCTTCAAAGTTAAATCTTTCTATAATTGGACCCTTTGAAAAAGAAAAAATAAAAATTTAAAAGGTTTTGGGCTGCTGCCAAGCTTCGTTGTTAACCGACGCGGTTACAGGAAGAGTTTGGTAGGGCTTAGAAAATCTTTTTTAAAAAAAACTTCTTTTTGTTCAAATTATTTATTTAAATTTTAATTGCTAAAAAAATCTATTTCTT
>JBNAVI010000098.1:0-1916 GCA_049700175.1 Microgenomates group bacterium
GTTCCTTTATTCATTTTTTATATTTTTTTATGTATAATTTATTATTATGAAATTACTTTCAATTAAAATTCAAAAACCTCAAGAAATTAATTTTATTCTCGCTCACTCTCATTTTATCAAAACGGTTGAGGATGTTTATGAAACCCTAATTGAGGCGGTGCCGGGAATAAAATTTGGTTTAGCTTTTTGTGAAGCATCAGGACCAAGAAAAATCCGGCATGAAGGCACTGATGAAGAAATGATTAATCTGGCAGTTAAAAACGCTAAAAACATTGGCGCTGGTCATTCTCTTTTTATATTTTTAAAAAACGCTTATCCAATAAATGTTTTAAATCGGTTAAAAAACATCTCAGAAATAACAAGAATTTTTTGCGCCACCGCTAATCCGGTTGAGGTAATTGTTGGTGAAACCAGTCAGGGCCGGGCGATTTTAGGCGTCGTCGATGGTAAACCACCTTTAGAGATAGAAAATGAGCAAGATAAAAAAGAAAGGAAAAATTTTTTGCGAAAAATTGGTTATAAGTTATAATTTTTTATGAAAGTTAAAGTTAATAAAGACAAATGTATAGGCTGTGGCACCTGTGTTGCTTTAGCTTCTGAAGTTTTTGAGATTGACGATGATGGAAAATCAAAAATAAAAGAAGGGGCAGATCTGGAAAAAAATAAAGAAGTAATAAAACAAGCCAAAGATGCCTGCCCAACTCAGGCGATTGAAATTGAGCCGTAAAGATTAATTTGTTTATCTTCCTTACTCAGCGAACAATTAAGGCATGATAGTTTTGAAAAACTGATATATTCTTTGGTAAACTCTCCATAAAAAAATTTTGCAAACGATCATATAAGCGTTGATTTTTTACCCTCATTAAACCAGGACCAATCACCGGGAAAGCCATATTTTTCAAGAAGAAAAAAATATTTTTTTAAAACATCGTTAATCTGCCAAAGAGATTCTTTTAAATTAACTTTAATGGTTCTATCTTTTACCCGATCGTGTAAAAGATAGAACCTTACTTTTTCTTTTTTCAGTTTTAAAAATCGTTGTTTTAATCCGCCAAAAGCATAATTTTTTGACAAACAACCGTCTTTAAAAACTACTCGGTAACAGGGAATTCTTTTTGAGTCTTTGTTTTGATGAAGAAAATAGCCAACGATTCTTGGTAATTTTAAATTTAAAATTTCTACTGTCTTTGCGTAGGTTAAAACCTTGCCTCGTGGAATTAAAGAAACTAAGTGGTAAATTAATTCTTTACATAATCTAAATTTCCTTTCTAATCAATTCTGCCACTTTATTCATTTCATCTTCAGAAAAATATTTGATTGAGGGAACAAATTCTGTCTCGTTTATTTTTCTTGGCATAAGGTGAATATGGGCGTGAGGAATCTCTAATCCGTGAGTAACATAGGAAATAAAATGTGGTTTTAGCGCTCTTTTCATTGCTTGGGTAATTTTCGAAACCACCCGCCAGTATTGGGTAAATTTTGGCACATCATAAACCCATCGGTAGTGGATTTTGGGAATTACCAATGTGTGCCCTAACACCCGTGGGTTAATATCCAAAAAGGCTAAAAAATCATTATCTTCATAAATTCTGTAAGCCGGTAATTTTCCACTAACTATTTGGCAAAAAACGCATTCTTTCATTAAAGATTTATTATAACACTTTTTATTCCACTGAGGACTCTCCTTAATAAGGAGAGTCCTCTTTAAAACCAAGTGATACCGACGCGGTTACCAACGGATTGGTATACTGTCATCCCTGCGCAAGCAGGGATCTCCTTATTGTTTTAGATTCCTGCTTTGGTAGGAATGACAATACCAAAAATTGCCAACTGTTTAAAAATTAACAGATGTAAAGCTATTAAAATACCCTCCATGGGAAATATACCAAAAACCTTATCAATTATTACCCCTTTGA
>JBNAVI010000099.1:0-1916 GCA_049700175.1 Microgenomates group bacterium
TGCTGGTCAG
This sequence comes from Microgenomates group bacterium, assembly GCA_049700175.1. Classification (GTDB taxonomy): domain Bacteria; phylum Patescibacteriota; class Microgenomatia; order UBA1406; family GWC2-37-13; genus JBNAVI01. The sequence goes on from JBNAVI010000099.1 coordinate 11, forward strand.
CCATCAGCAAATAATTGTCGGCACTGTCGTTAATGCCCTTCTTTTTTTTACTGCTTTGCATATTAATAAAAAATTTCATCTGCTCGTGGCAGTTTTTCCCTCAATTATTGCTGTTTTTCAAGGTTTACTTTTTGGAAAATTAACGGTATTTTTAATTTACTTTTTGCCTTTTATTTGGATGGGAAATTACATTTTGATGTTAGCAGTTCAAAAATTTTCACATTATAAAATTTTAAGATTTGTTCTGGCAGCAACTTTTAAATTTATCTTTTTATTTATGATAGCTAATATTTACGTAAGCTTTAAAATCGTTCCAAGAATGTTTTTGCAAGCTATGGGGATTTTCCAATTGGTCACGGCTCTTTTGGGCGCCGGGCTTTATAACTTGATAAATAATGGATCATCCTTTAAAAAATAATGAAACCACTAGATATTATTGAAAAAATTAAACAATCTGGCCTTTGTGGTCGGGGCGGTGCTGGTTATCCAACTGGTGTTAAATGGGAGGAAATGTATAAAAAGAATTATCCCTCAATATATATCTGTGTTAATGGTTCAGAAGGTGAACCAGGAACAAAAAAAGATGGTTATATTTTAGAAAATTATTTAAAAGAGTTAATTGAAGGCATTAAAATTGCTTATTTTCTTTTTCCGCAAACAAAAAAAATCTATCTTTATTTAAGAAAAGACTATTATGAAGAATACAAAAAACCAATTGAAGATTTAAAGGAAAATCTTCCCATTATCGTTTTTAAAGAACCAGGCGGATATTTGTGTGGAGAAAACACCGTTTTAGTTAACTCAATTGAGGGGAAACGATGGGAACCACGAAGAAAACCGCCATATCTATCAGAAAAAGGACTTTGGGGATCGCCAACAATCGTTAACAATATTGAAACATTTTACCGAATTTATGAAATCATCAATAATAAATACCAAAATAAAAGATTTTACACCATTGCCGGCGACGCTAAAAATCCTGGCGTTTATGATTTACCCGTCAATATAACGATTGCTGAAGTCTTAAAATTGACTGATAATAAGATAACTAATGATTACTTTGTTCAAGTTGGAGGCGGCGCTTCTGGTATTTTTTATACTTATGATGAAACTGACTCTCAATCAGCTAATTACGGCACCGGTGTTATTTTAGTTTATAATAAAAACAAAACTAATATGACTAAGATTTTCCAAGAAAAACTTGCTTTTTTAATAAAAGAAAATTGCGGAAAATGCACCCCTTGTCGTGAGGGTCTTTATCAACTTTATCAATTAGCAAAAAACAATAGTTTAGAAAATAAAAAGAATTTCCGATTTATAGAAGATTTACTTGAAAATTTAAAAACAGCCAGTTTTTGTGGCTTAGGAACTGGTGCTGGAGAAGCTTTTAATAGTTTATGGCAAAAAAGGGGGAAAATATGGCAGTAATTGAAATTGATGGTAAAAAATTTGAGGCGCAAGATGGGGAAAATTTACTTGAGTTTCTTTTAAAAAATAAATTTCCAATTCCCCATCTTTGTCATCATCCTGACTATGAACCAGCCGGAGCTTGCCGATTGTGTTTGGTTGAAATTAATGGGAAAATTACCACTTCTTGTGAGGTAAAAATTAAACATGATTTAAAGATTGTCACCAATAATGAAAAAATAAAAAAGCTTCAAATAATTAACTCACAATTAATTGCTTTATCAAAAATTAGAAAACAGAATCGGAAAAAGTTTAATTTCGACAAAATAATTGAGTTTGATATGAGCCGCTGTATTGATTGTCAGCTATGCCTTCGAGCCTGTCCGGTTGGAGCAATTGAGATGAAAGATTATGGAGTTAACCAAACGATTTCACCGACGAATAATCGCTGTATTGACTGTGGACAATGTTTGATTCACTGCCCTACTTTGGCCATATC
>JBNAVI010000100.1:0-1872 GCA_049700175.1 Microgenomates group bacterium
TGGCCAAATTCAATATTTAAAAGTAAAACATTATCTTCCGGCAAATAGACTCTAAAAGAAGTAACAATAGCCTTTATTTTTTCTTGTTGTAATAACCAACTTAAATTACCAGCATCTATTGGGTTTCTGGCTAATCTTGATAAATCCCAACAAATAATGCCTTCGGTAATACCATCTTCTATTCTCTTAATGAGCTGATTAAAAATAGGTCTACCGGGTTGCTTAGCTGACATTGACTCTTCAAATATTTGATCTACTTTTAATCCCTCTTCTTCAACTAACCTTAAAATGAAGTTTTTTTGTTGGTCAATAGAGGCAACTTGGTGATCATTATCATCAGAGGAACGACGAAGATAAACGTCAAATCTTAGGTTTTTAATATTAGCTGGTAGATACATATTAATAATGCCCCCGCTGGTGGCCTCAGAACGGTTAGGTTCTGTCCAACGAGGGCATTAAAAATCCTAACCGTTAATTCTGAGGCCTAATTTAATTATTAATAATTTTTTAAACATTGTCAACTTAAAATTCACCATATTTTTCTTTAATTAAGTTATATACCCCGACATTGACTGTTTGCTGTTTTTCTTCTTCTTTATCAAAAAATCCAAGCCGTTGCATAAATTTATCCCAATCTGAATAAGAACCTTCAGCTACTTTTTTAAAGCCTAATTTTAAAAGTTCAGTAAAAGTTATTCCCATGCTTTCAAGGATTTTAACCGCTGGATTTTCAAGTTTTTTCAAGTTTTCATAGCCTATTTGCCCAGCTGATGCATATTGTTTTACCGGATCTAAATTATAAGCGTAAATAGCTGATTTTGTAGCATTTAAAAATGTTTCTTTATTTTCTCGGTCAAAAAACAATCGTACCCATTCCCTAAATTTTGGTGTATTTGGCAGTTTTTCTTTTATTTTATTTAATGTTTTATTGCTGTTATCCATAATATACCCAAAAAAAGTCTACAAAGTCTACTGAATTTATAATTTAGACTGTTTTGATAATAAAATGTATTAGTAGACTTTATTTTTTTAAAAACTCTACTGATTTTTAAAACTCTACTTTTTAAATAAAATCTACTAAAAACTCTACATAAACTTTTGATCGCTAAAATAACCTAAATTGATATTTCTGTAGAGTTTGTAGACTTTGTAGAGTTTTCTTTATACAAACTAAAGTTATCTTCTTCTTTATAAAGCTCATTATCAAGATCAAAACTTAGTCCATATCTTTGGCATAAAGACATAGCTATTTTTTCATCCCAAATAATTTGGGTTCTTCCATTTATCAATTTATGATCAAAGCCTAAAACCGCATTATTTATTCTTCCTATTTTGGCAGGGCTAATTTTGTATTCTCCGTTTTTTTCATCCCTTTCTTCATTAAGTTTCTCAGCAATAGCTTTGTATGTTAAATCAATATTTTCTTTTTTAACCTCAATAATTGCTGATAAAATCTGGGCTGGTAATTCATCAGAGCGGGTATTTTTAAGGTGTCTGTCGTACTCAATAATAAACTCTTTTATTCTTTGTTTTTCTTTTTCATCATCAATTAAAGCTAGTACAGGCATTACGATTTGGTTTATTCTTGGTTCAACCTCAGGTATTCTTAAGTTTTCATCTAGTGTTATTTCCCCATATTTTCTAAATCGAAATAAAAGCAACATATTTCTGATTTCTAAAGCTTCTTTTTCAAAATCTTTAGGTAATTGATAGGGAATATCCGGTCTTGGATTGCCTTTCATTTGTTCGGTTAAACATCGAGACTCCAAAGCTAAATCCTTAAAAGATTGACGGGTGGCTATGAGTTTTGGAGAAAATACATCAAAGGCGGTTGGCTCTTTCTTTTTATCTCCTTCTGTTCTTAAAACAGGC
>JBNAVI010000101.1:0-1806 GCA_049700175.1 Microgenomates group bacterium
TTATTTTCATTTTTAAGCTTACTCGGGAACTTTTTAATGCTGAAATTGCAAAGTTGGCTACCTGCTTTTTAGCTTTTTATCCACTTTTTTTATCCGCAGGAATTTTTAGCTTAGCGGATTATATCTTAACCATTCTTATTATTGTTTCTTTATATTTCTATTTAAAAGAAAAATATTCCCTTTATGCCCTTGTCGCTTCTTTAGCTTTTTTAACTAAGGAGACGGGATTATTAATTCCGGTTTTGGTTATTTTAGTTGAAGCGCCTTATTTTTTGACAGAAGTTTTAGGAATCAAAAAACATCAGTCTCTTAAAAAATTACCCCTTTTTATTCTTCCACTAATGATGGCTTCATTTTGGTTTTTAATTTTGAGATTAAGTGGGAAAAAGGCTTGGAGCGATTGGATTTTTAGCGAAACAGCTGAAAAAGGAAGTTTTTACACAATTTTACATAACCTTTTAACTTTTGATTTTCTAAACAAATATACCTATCAACATTGGTTACAATTCTTTTTTTTGAACTTTAATTGGATTTATTGCGTTTTTAGTATAATTGGCCTGACCATTTTTTTTAAAAAGGGAGTTAATTGGTTAAAGATAATTAAAGGGCTAAAAGAGGGAGATATTAAGCTAAAGACTTTTATAATAATTTTTTCGTTTTGCTTTAGTTATTTTTTGACTGTTTTAACTTTTCAAACCTATACTATTCCTCGCTATGCCCTACCGATTATTCCTTTTCTTTTAATATTAACTGCCTTTTCGGCAAGAACTATTGGAGAAAAGTTTCCTGCCATCAAGCAGTTGGTAGTTATTTTTTTATTTATAATCGTTGTAATTAGTTTGTTTTTTTCTCCTGATCCACTTGCCAAGAAAATTTGGGGAGAAGAAAAGGTTTTGGGAGAAACCCTTTACGCCCCTAATCGCCATCTCGCTGGCAACGATGGCATTACCTATAACTTTCAATACCTTTTCATCTTAAAAAAGAGGACGGCTTATCTTCTTAATCCTCAAAATCAAAACAAATATGAATGTTATTGGCTTTTTCCGGATATTAGGAATGATAAGGTGACTCTAAAAGTATTAAATTTTAGAGGTGTTAACCCGGAATCTCCTTGTGATTAAATAATGTCGAGGATAACGAATTATGAACGATATTCGTAATTTCTTGAAGCTATTTTGCCTCTTTTTATTGGAGTTCTTTTTAGCGGTTATTCTTTTTGGTGCCCTTTTTTATAAAGCAGAATATGGCTAAATATGGAGATAAAGCCTTGTTAATTAAACAAAATCCGCTATTTCTGATTATTGGTATTTGCCTTGGTGTTCTTGCTTACTCATTTCTATGGTTGTTTTTAAAAAAACGCTCGGTGAACTTTTTGTTGAAGAGAGGCTGGTTGTTATATTTTGCGGTTGTTGTTTTTCAAGTTTTGGTTATTTATTACTTTCGAATAAATCTCACCGCCGATTGGGAGGTTTTTTATGGAATTGCCCGCCAAATATTGACAGGCAATTTTTCTGGGCTTAATCCTGGGGGATATTTGTATGCTTATCCGCACGCTCTTGGCATTACTTTATATTACATTATCGTAAATATTTTAGCCCCAGATAACATTTATTTTCCAAGAATACTTAATATCTTATATTCCTGGGCTACATTTTTTTAACAAACAAAACTTTTCTCCTATTGAACTCCGTAAATGCAGATTATAAAAAGCAGTTTTTTGTCTACTCTCTTTTTTTCCTACCACCAATATTTATGATAAACCTGGTATATAACGAAGTTTTATCTACAATGTTGTTCTTGGCCGGA
>JBNAVI010000102.1:0-1782 GCA_049700175.1 Microgenomates group bacterium
GCTGCTTAGAGGGCCAAAAGCAGGCTGGTAAGAACTAGAATAATTCCGCCAAAAATCGCTCCTAAAGTGGGCAAAGTAAATCCAGCTTCGGGCAATTCAACCTTGGCTACATAAGTGGTGGGGGTAGGAGTTGCCTCTGCCCGAGGAGCTGAAGTTGGAGTCGGAGTAGGAGTGGCCGTCGGGCCCGGGGTAGGAGTAGCCGTTGGTCCTGGAGTTGCAGTTGGGGTTGGGGTGGCCGTTGGTATTGGTGTTGGAGTAGCGGTTGGACCGGGGGTAGGTGTCCCAGTAGGCGTCGGTGTCGCTGTTGGTCTGGGAGTTGGGGTTGGGGTTGAGGTTGGAGTAGCAGTTGGACGAGGGGTTGGAGTTGGAGTTGAGGTTGGAATAGCAATAGAAAAATTCAAAGTACATTGGGGAGAAACCGCCTTTGGTTTGGAAACAGGGGCGGTAGGAGCTACTGGCTGTTTTCTTACCTGATAAAGTTTCAAAGCAGTAACAATAGCAATTATCGCCAAAATTACTGTTGCTAAACTAATCAAAACCAGGGACCAATTTTTCTTAAAAAATTCTTTCATTTTATTTCCATCCTTGAGTGGGATGATGAACTTCTGCCTCTACTTTAAAGTCTGTCACTCCGTTGGGAATGGTGTAGCTGATATAAAATTCCTGAGTTCCCGGTCTCTTATCTGTAGTTTCTTGCCAATTGCCGTTATTAATTCTAAACCGCGCCTTATCAAAACCATCTCCACTCCCGACAACAACGAAATAAACCCTATCTCCCGGCCGCAAACTATTAAGTTGATTTTGGCTAAGTTCCTGCCAGCTCGCATTATATGTTTTAATCCACAAGCAGCTTACTTCGGGGGGAGGAGGTGAGGGCGGGGAAGGATAACAGTCTATCAAATAAGTTATTATATTCCCTGCGGGCGCTCCACCCGCTGCTGCGCGAATATCAATTTGGGCCTTACAATCACCATCTACAGGAAGAGACGGAAAACAAACCGATCCACCATGTCCTATCCAATTGCTCGAACGTTGGTGAGCTTGAGTATTTCCGCAATCTTGAGGACCATCAGTATAAACCTCAGCCAAATAAAGACAATGCCTTAAGTTTTCTGGCAGTTCGAGAGTCAGACAGCTATGCCCGTTGTTATTGCAGCTCGCATATCCCTGAGGCAATGAGCCAGTTTGCCTAACATAGGGAGTGACATCATAAGGACAGTCTCCTCCCGTTGGAGCTCCGGTGGGAATAGCACCGCAACGATAAGCGCAATCGGGATGTTCTCGGCATTTTTGACCACAAAAAGTTCCTGCCGACCAAATATCATTCACGCAAGTATGTTCACAACAGGACTCGGTATTGCAATGAGTTCCGCTCCAGCCTTGGCAAGAGGTTCCGGCGCCCGGACATTGAGGCTGAGGAGCGCCCCCTCCCCCCCCACCGCCTCCACAGTTAGCACCACAATTTGGGGAATCCTGCCTCGTTATTCCTTTATTACACCAAGCATCACACTGACCACCAGTTTCATGAGTGCAACACACCTCCCACTCATTACATCCTTCACATTCTCCCCAACACCTTATAGTGGGAGTGTCTCCGCAAGGTGGAACTTGACTTGGGGCTGCCATTTTTCTAATTTCCTGTCTTTGTTTCACTAAATAAACCACGGCGGGGATTGAAGCGAGAATAAAAAATAATCCTAAAATTATCAGAGCGATTTTGAGTTTTTTTGACCTATCAGAAGGTAAAGCTATTCCCAAAGAGGTAATTTCCTCCCTAATTTC
>JBNAVI010000103.1:0-1728 GCA_049700175.1 Microgenomates group bacterium
AAAATTAAAGGCGCGGTTCCTTTTTCATCGTTATCCAAAGAAACGATGGCTCCTTCAGGTTCGGTTTCAATATAAATTTCGCCTGTATTAGGCTTATTTTTATTTTCCATTTTTGTAACATAAAATATTTCTCCAGCAGTAGTTAAATCAGTAAATCCCAGTTCAATATTGGCATAAGTTAAAGAATTTTTATAAATTTTTATTTTCCGGTTAAAGGAAGCAGTTTGAGTGGCCGTCCCTTCAGGAATTAATTTTAAAATATATTCACCAATTTTATAGTTTGATTCGTAGGGTGTTTTTCCGATAGCGACATTATTTAAAAAAACTGAGGCAGTGGGAGAGGATAATACTTTAATTGAGCCGTAAAAGTTTTTTTGATCAATTAAAAAAATTTTAACAACAACAAAAAACAAAAAAACACCTGTTAAAATTAATATCAAGACGATTTTATTTTTCATAATAATATAAATATACTAAAAAATTTTTTCAATTAATAGTCTATGCACCGAGGCGTTGCTACCTTTACTTTGGATTGGGGAAAATGTCCGGCCTGGCTTTTTGAAAGAATGGTTAAATTATCAAGAATTATAGTTTTTGCTATTGTAGAAAATTTCGGACCGAAAGAATTTTTAAAACGGTTATCTGACCCGGTTTGGTTTCAAGCACTGGGAAGTTTACTAGCTTTTGATTGGAATGCTTCCGGATTAACTACCACCTTAATGGCCGCCTTAAAACAGGTATTAAATAATGAAGGAAAAGATTTGGGTATTTTTATTTGTGGTGGGAAGGGAAAAATTTCAAGAAAAACACCTGATGAAATTTTAATGATTGCTGAAGAGAACAATTTATCTTATACAAGAGCCCAGCACTATATTTATTTATCAAAATTAACCGCTAAAGTTGACTCAGCTTTAATTCAGGATGGATTTAATCTTTATCATCATAATTTTATTTTCACCAAAGAAGGTGATTGGGTAGTGATTCAGCAGGGAATGAATACTCAGTTAATAAAGGCAAGACGTTATCACTGGTTTTCTGAATCAGTTAAAGATTTAACAATCCAACCCCATCGAGGAATTCAAAGTGAAGTGGTGTTGTCTAAGGTTTTAAATTTAGTTGATAAAAAAAGTTTGCCAAATCGTGAGGGAACATTCAAATTAGTCAAAGAAAAAAAGAGTTTACTTTATGAGATAAAAAGGATAAAAAGATTAACTGATAATAGCCAATTAACTTTTCTTGATTTAAGTGACAGGGATTTTTATTTCCATCCGGTTTTAAAGGAAGATTTTTTAAATGAAAAAAGATGGCAAAAGTTAACTGATAGCTTTTCGCAGAAACCAATCAATTCTTTTGAAGATATATTAATGACCAAAGATGTTGGGCCAAAAACAATCAGGGCGTTAACTTTGGTTTCTGAAGTAATTTTTGGAGCTAAGCCTTCCTATGAAGATCCGGTAAGATATAGTTTTGCCTTTGGCGGAAAAGACGGGATTCCGTATCCGGTGGAAAAAAGAAACTATGATTTAGTAATTGAGATAATTGAAAAAGCCATTAAAAAATCAAATTTGAATTATTTTGAGAAAGAAAGATTATTAAAAAAAGTGGAAACGGTTTATAAATTTTAAAATTTAAAATTCAAGTCTCAAAATAAAAAAATTAGAAAATTAAAAAATTTATAAATTTTATATTGTTACACCAATCCGCCTATAACCGCGTCGGTTGACAGTA
>JBNAVI010000104.1:0-1660 GCA_049700175.1 Microgenomates group bacterium
GATTTTTTGATTTAAAAAAGTTCTATCTTTTAACCGATCGTGTAAAAGATAGAACCGTTATAGGTATAATTGAAAGAATCTTTTTATTTTTTCTTTTATCAAGGTCCGCCCTTTATCAAAGGACGGACCTTAAAATAAATGTGCATCTTGAAAGCGATCGTTTAAAAATGCACATTAAATTGCAATGTGTAATTAGGTTAATTAGATCAATTAGAAATTAGGTTAATTAGGTTATTTTTTTATTATATGTTCCCCGTTGCCCTTTAGATATTAGATGATTTTTTCTTGTTTATCTTTTTTTTTATGTTAAAATATTTTTATGAATAAAAAAGCAATTCCTTCACCCAACTTTACTCAGGCGGTAATTGAAGAGCTAAAAAGGGTCAGTTGGCCAACTAAACAAGAAACCATCCGTTTAACAATAGTGGTGATATTAATTTCCTTGATTATTGGGGCATATATAGGTATAATTGATATTTTACTGGCAAAAGCTTTAGAATTATCTACCCGATAATTGAAAAATGGAGGAAAATTTAACTAAACAAACACCAACCAACAATCAAAATTTACCAAATCCAACCACGGTGAAAAATGAAGATAAAGCCAAGTGGTATGTGATTCACATTCAAAGCGGTTATGAACAAAAAACAAAGCAGGCTTTAGAACAGCGAATAAAAAGTTTAGGCGTGGAGGATAAGATTTTTGATATTGTTATTCCCATGCGGGAAGTGGTGGTGGTAAAAAAAGGAAAAAAAACTAAGCAAAAAGAAAAAGTTTTTCCCGGCTATATTTTGGTAAAGATGATTTTGGATGATGATTCGTGGTTGGTGGTAAGAACAACCGAAGGAGTCACGGGTTTTGTTGGCGCCGGGTTAAAACCAACCCCAATTTCGGAAAAAGAAGTTGAGGCAATTATGAAATTTGTTGAGCAGGAACAACCGAAATTTAAAGCCAAATTTTCTGTGGGTGAGGCGGTTAAAATCACCCAAGGTCCTTTTACTGATTTTTTAGGAACAATTGAGGCAATTGATGAGGAAAGGGGAAAGGTGAGGGTTTTGGTATCGATTTTTGGTCGGGAAACACCGGTGGAATTGGATTTTTTACAAGTGGCGAAACTGTAAATAGAATTAAAAATTCAAAATTTAAATCTCAAAATAAAAAAAGTTAGAAAGTAATGTCATTCCCGCGAAAGCGGGAATCTAAAAGGTCCGTCCTTGGATCAAGGACAGACCTTAATGATTTCCACCACGGAGGTGGAACTTAAGGAAGAAGGGATTTTAATTACATATGGCAAAAAAAGTTAAAACAATAATTAAACTTAATCTACCGGCCGGTGAGGCAACGCCGGCGCCACCGGTTGGCCCAGCTTTAGGTCAACATGGTGTGCCCATTATGGAATTCATCAAAGAATATAATGCCCGCACCGCCAAGCAAAAAGGTCAAATTATTCCGGCTGTGATTACTGTTTATGAAGACAGAACTTTTACTTTCATCACCAAATTGCCCCCAGTTGCTGATCTAATTAAAAAAAAATTAGGGCTTCAGAAAGGCTCAGGTAAACCAAATAAAGAAAAAGTAGGTAAATTAACCAAAAATCAGGTAGAAGAGATAGCCAAAGAAAAAATGGCTGATTTAAATACCGACGATTTAGAGACAGCGA
>JBNAVI010000105.1:0-1633 GCA_049700175.1 Microgenomates group bacterium
GTTCGCTAATAATCGGGAATTAAGACCAGGAGGAGGATTTATTGGCTCTTTTGGAGTATTAAATCTTGGTAATTTGAGTTTAAAAAAAATTGAAATTTATGATGTTTATGATGCTGACGGGCAATTAAAAATTCATATCGAACCCCCTTTCCCGATTAAACAATATTTGCATCAGCCTCACTGGTATTTAAGGGATTCTAATTTTTCCCCTGATTTCTATGAAAACTATGAAAAGGCAAAATTTTTTCTAAAAGAAGAGTTGGGATGGGATAATTTTGATGGCTCAATTTTAATTACCACCTCAGCGGTTGAGGAGATTCTTAAAGCCTATGAAAAAATTTATTTACCAGATTTTAAAGAAGAGGTTAATAGTGATAATTTTTTTATTAAGGCCCAGATGTATTCAGAAAAAAATTTTTTTCCTGGTTCAATTCAAAAAAAAAGTTTCTTGTCTTCCCTAATACGACAATTTTTAATTAACACCGATGCGATCTCTTATATAAAATTATTTAAGGGGGTTAAGAAGAGTTTAGATGAAAAAAAAATTGTTGCTTATTTTGAGGATCAAGATCTTCAGTCAACCATTGATAAATTTTATTATTCGGGCAGAATTATAAAACCAAAATGTTCTTATTTAACCTTAGACTGCCTTAATGATTACCTATTTTTTTATGATGCTAATTTGGGTGTTAATAAGGCTAATTTTTATATTAAAAAACAGGCAATTTTATATATTAATGTTGATAGTCAAGGAAAGATAAAACAAACTCTTTCACTTGAATATCAAAATGATTCACCTAATTTAGTTTTTCCCGGCGGAATTTACCGGAATTATTTTCAAATTCTTTTGCCAAAATCAGCCCAATTAGAGGAAATAACCAAAGATGGAGTACTAATTGAAAATTTTGATTTAGATGAAAATAATAGCTATTTTAAAAGAGTCGGTTTTTATTTTGAAATTTATCCTCAGAAAAAGACGGTTATTAAAATAAATTATTGGTTATTGGAAAAATTGAAAAAAGGAAGAAACATTTATCAGCTAATAATACAAAAACAAATCGGGTCAGAAAATAACGATCTAATTTTAAATCTTTTTTTGCCTAAGAACATTAATTTGGTTAATCAAAATTTTAATCCCCTTGTCAACGATGAGAATATTGTTTATAATACAATTCTCGATTCTGATAAAATTTTTTTTATGGAATTGGTAAAAAATTGATTAATAAATCATATGAAAAAAAATAAGCCGGAAACAAGCGAAAAAATAATTTTAAAAGTTGAATTACGGCAAGTTTTTGGAAAAAAATTAAAATCATTGCGCAAACAAGGTTTAATTCCCGGTAACATTTACGGACCAGATTTTAAATCGCAAGCAGTTTCTGTAAATTTTAAGGATTTTATTAAAGTTTACAAACAAGCAAAAGAAACAGGGGTTGTTTATCTTGAATTAAAAGAGGAAAAGATTCCTGTTTTAATTAAAAATATCCAAAGGCATCCGATTAATGAATCAATTCTTCATGTTGATTTCCGAAAGATAGATTTAAAGCAAAAAATTGAGACAGAAGTTCCGGTAACAATCGTTGGTGAAAGCCCGGCCGTGGTTGAGAAAAAAGGAGTGTTATTAACCCAAACA
>JBNAVI010000106.1:0-1579 GCA_049700175.1 Microgenomates group bacterium
AGTAATAATTTAATATTAAATTAAATTTTTTATAAATACAACACCATTTTTACCTCATCGATGAAGTTATTTTTGTAAAGAAGACCATTTCTTAAACGACCATATTCAATAAAACCTAATTTTTTATAAAGATTTAAAGCTTTATAATTTGGTGAAAAAACATTTAAAACAATCATCTTTAAACCGCGGATTTTTTCTTTTGCTTCTTCAATAACTGTTTTTGCCAAGATAAAGCCAATTCCCTCCCCTCGGTAATTTTTCTCTACCGAAATTCCAAAAACTCCAACATGTAAACTTCTCTTTCTGTTATTGACTCTATCAACATTAGTTAAACCAATCAACTTTTCTTTATCAAATGTTGCTAAAACCACTTTATCCCCCATCTCCATCTGAAAAAACCAGTCAGAAAAAGTTTTAGCCTCCTCACTTTTCTTAATCTTTTCTCCGGAAAAAGTAATAAAGGTATCTTCTTTTGAAAGATTATTTATGTATTTTGTTGCTTCATCCAAATCTTCCCATTTAGGATAGCGAATAATTATTTCCCTTTTTCTTTTTGAACTAAATTTTTTAATAATTTTTCCTGGAATGAACATAATTTTATTTCTTTATTAATTATTAATTGTCATTATTATTTATTATTTATTCATTATTAATTTTTAAGTGCCGCAGAGAGGAGTTGAACCTCTACGGGTTGCCCCATACGCTTCTGAAGCGTACGCGTCTGCCAATTCCGCCACTGCGGCTTATTTTATTTTACCAAATCAAACAAAAAAACTTTGTATGTTATAATAATTAATATGACTAATGCTGTTGATATTATTTTGAAAAAATTAGATCAAATTGAGGAAAGATTAAAAAAATTAGAAAGGGAAGAATTTCCTCGAACACCTGAAACTTCTTCTTTAAAAAAAATTGACCGCGATCCCCTTTTCTCCAAAGCTTTGGCAATCATTGATCAATACGAGGAAATTTCTGCTTCACAATTAGCTAAAGAATTAGGTGTTGATACCAAAAGAGCGGAAAAAATAATGGATGAGATGGAGGAGGCCGGTATCGGTGTTTGTTATACTAAGGAAGTTTAAACTTCTTTTCAGAATCATCCGGATGAAACCAAAGTTGGGAATCGGTAATAATCTCGGTTGTTTTATGCTTATTGATTAAAAACATTTGGGTTTTTTTTAGAAGCTCCTCATTCTTCTTCCCAAAAAAATCCAAAATGAAAAATGGAAATCTCAAAATGAAAATTAAAAATTTAAAATTTTGGATTTTTAATTGTAATTTTGGATTTTTAATTTTTAATTTTGAATTTAAAATACCAACATTAGGAAAAAACTTTTTTACCCATTTATTTGCCTTTAAAAATCTCTCGTAGAGATTATCTTTATTAACTACCGGTTTCATTTGTAAAACCTCATGGGCAACATACTCCGTCTGCTTAAACTTAGGCACTTGCAATGCCCTTTCATCAAAAAAAAGATTAAGACAAACCTTGTCTTTAAATTTTTTTGTTTTCCTTGTTCTTTGTCGATAAATCCCCAAAACTTTGGCCAAAACTACCGCAATAAACCGACCGGTAAAC
>JBNAVI010000107.1:0-1471 GCA_049700175.1 Microgenomates group bacterium
TTTATTCTTCCCATTTAGATAAGCAAAATATGTTCCGGCAAAATTAAAAATAGTAATTAAACTAGCCAAAGTTAAGGGTAAAAAAATAAATGGTAATTTTTGAAAAATTGTTAATTTCAGTCCAGGCAAAAAAATAAATGGTAAGTAGTCTATTAATAAAGGCAAAGTAACCGCGTGAAAGCTGATTTGAACTACTTTTTTAAAATGAATTGTCCGTTTTATATAAAATTTAAATATCAAATAAACAATTAAACTAGCGATAATTAAGTAAAAAAGAGTTGTTAAAAAAGAAGCAATAAAAAGTATAATTAAAAAAAATGCGTAAAATAAAAAATAGAAGAGGTAAAAGTTATTGACAAAAAAAGTGAATTTTTTAGTAATTTGATTTAGATTTTCTTTGGAAAATTCTGCCGCATTAAATATTGATAAAGGCAAAACATAATTATTCAAATTTTTGTTAAATTTTTTAAAATTAATAATCAATTCATTTTGTGTAAGCAGGAAATAGGAGTTATAAATATTAATTTTTTCGGTTTCGGCTGTTTCGTCAATTACCAATAGTAACTTTCTATGACTATCTATCCAATGAAAATAAGGATAAGGATAGGAGGAAATTAATCTACCATTCCTGATTTTTATTTCTAAATCCGCGGGAAAATTAATTAGTGAATTATTTATTGATTTTAGAAAATTTTTTATTTTAACCGGGTTGTTATTTATAGCAAGAAAAATAGATAAAGTTAGGCTCAATAAAAAAATTAAAAAACAAAAATATCTAAAAGAAAAAAGAAAGCGAGTATAAATAATTTTTTTATAATAACTAATTGAAGGAATTAAACTTTTTTCAAAAATATGCAAAAAGGTCTTGACTTTTTTCATTCTAACCTTTATGATATAAAAAACTATAGTTTAAAGTCAAGAGTATTTCCACAAAGGAAAACTCACCTATTTTTTTATTTTATATTTTATTAATTAAAAGTTATTTTTTTAAAAAATTATGGCAGAAGGAGTATTTCAACGAACAAAACCTCATTTAAATATTGGCACTATTGGTCATGTTGATCATGGAAAAACTACTTTAACCTCAGCTATTCATTATGTTTTATCCAAAAAAGGATTGGCTAAGTTTTTAAAATATGAGGAAATTGATAAAGCGCCAGAAGAAAAAGCCAGAGGAGTAACGATTAATCTTCATCACAGCGAATATGAAACCGAAAAAAGACATTATGCCCATATTGATGCCCCAGGTCATGCTGATTATATTAAAAATATGATTACTGGTGCCGCTCAGATGGATGGAGCTATACTAGTTGTTTCCGCTCCTGATGGACCAATGCCCCAAACCCGTGAGCATATTCTTTTAGCCAGACAAGTCAATGTGCCCACCATTGTTGTTTTTTTAAATAAAGTCGATATGGTCAGCGATAAAGAAATTGTTGATTTAGTAGAAATGGAAGTAAGAGATCTCTTG
>JBNAVI010000108.1:0-1464 GCA_049700175.1 Microgenomates group bacterium
GGTATTTCCATTTCCTCTTTTGTTAACCCCCCATGATGACCAAAAAAATGTTGTTCAAAGCGGTTTTTTTCGAACCACCAAACAGATTCATTTTTGTAAGGCAATATTACTAAATTACCAACTCGCTGAAGGAAGATCTTTGAAATTTTTGGGCCAAAAAAACCTTGGTTGATTAAATCATTGGTCAAATAAATTTCAGCGATACCTTTTAATTTTTTTTCAAGATAAGTTTTTGCTTTGTCTAAAAACTCTTCATTTATGTGTAAAAACATATCCCTTGGAGAGCCGGCCGGTACTAAATACTCTCCTTTTTTATTTTTTTTAAGATAAGATTTTATTTTCGGTGCTTTTTTGTTTAAATAAAAAGTTCTTTCCGGATTAGTTTCTACCTGTCCATGATCCGCAGTTAATAAGAATAAAGTATTTTTAAGATTATTAAATTGAGTAAGAAAAATTTTTTCCATCAGCAATAAAAAAGAAATAATTTGAGCCTCAACTTGTGGTGAATTTGGGCCGTAAAGATGAGAAATAGAATCAATCTTATCAAAGTATAAAAAGAAATAACTTTTTTCGGTTGTTTTTTTGGCAATAGATAACAGGTTGATAATTGCTTCTGGTAAAGTTTTATAAGGGATAACCCGAGCACCTTTGAAAATAATCTTCGAATAGGTGGATGGGGTATAGGCTTCGTATTGAAAAATAAAACTTTTGATATGGTTTTTTTTGAGATGTTGATAAAAGGTTTGTCTGGGAAGGATTTTTTTTGGATCAATGAATTTTTTTAAAGTGTCTCTATAATTATCACCAGCAAAAGAAAAAAGTAAAGGTGAAATTACTGCATCAACTTTTGGTTCATAATAGTTCCATTCATAAAGACCACTTTCTCCAACTGTTAAATTAGTATGGATTTTAGTGACATGAGCGGATGTAGTTGAGGGAAATTGGGAGGTTAATTTGTTAATTATCCCGTATTTATCAATTATTTTAAAAAAGTCAAAATCACTGAATTTTTCATAAAACTGCCAACCAAAACCATCGAGAAAAAAAAGAATTACTTTTTGGAAATTTTTATTTTTGAACGATAAAATATCCTTGGGAAATACCAACTGGTTACTTATTCCAAAAGAATATTCAATAAGGTTGTTGATGTTAGAAAAACAATAAGATTGATATAAGGGTTTTTTAAAATTTTCATTTAAATTAGCTTTTTCAACGATTTCAATTGATTTTTTATTTATCATATAACTAAAAAAATGACCACTTCTTGTAGGGAGAATTCCTATGATAAAATCATTAACGGTCTTTCTTCAAATAAGTCTTAATCTTTTTGATTACATTTTTTACCCCAATTTGTTCAATTAAATCAGCGGCTTTTGGGCCAAAACTTTGACCGATTAATATCTGATAGAAGGCGGGAAAGACTTCTTTAGGATTAAAATTATCAGCTTTTAAAATTTCAAAAAT
>JBNAVI010000109.1:0-1403 GCA_049700175.1 Microgenomates group bacterium
TTGGGACAATTTCCTGGCTGGCGCCAGCAAGCCACCGGGGAGCGTTTTTGATCAAAATTACTCCACTTATTACCCCTATCAACAAAAGAAAAAGGGCTAAAATAGTAGGAATACGCCTATTTCTCTTCATTCCTTTTGGGCACTTTGGGTACTTACTGGGAAATTAAAAGTATTTAACTCCTCTTCGGAAAACCAAAGATTTGCCTTAAGTTGCTCGATTGTCTCTTTTTTAATTTTTGGGTTTAAGGGAGCCATTTGTTCTTGGGTCACTTTAGGAATAGTTGTTTTTGTAGCTACAAAGTAGATTTCAAACCCAATCCAGGTTAAAACAGTAATCAAGGTTATTACTGAAAAAATCAAAGCGTCTTTGCCTAACTTAAAACTATTCATTTCTCTCCTTTCAAAAAAAAGGCTTTTCCACTAACACTTAGGTTTAACCCTTCTTCTTTCCCTGTTCTAAAGCCAAATCCATCAAGATGAATAACTCTTCGGAAATTATTTAAAGACAAAAGGAAGTTTTTCAAATTCTGGTAATTACCCTGCAAAACTATTTTAAAATCTACCTCAAGAGGTTTACTTTCATTACTCCCTCCTTTAAGACTAACAGGTGAGTACTGAATTGCTCCTACGGAAACACCGGCCCTAAAAGCCAATGCCTCAAGTTGCCTCACAAAACTGGCAATTTGGGAATCTTCAGGTAAAGCCTGGTCAACAAGATAAAGATCGCCTTGGACACTAAAATATTCTTTTTGGGCGGCATTTAGGCTGTTAATTTTCTCCTCCAGTTTTTGAGTCACCAGTCTTTTATCTTTTATTTCCTTTACAAGACCAGCAATCGTTACTAAAGTTGGCTTAATGGCAAAAAAAAGAAAAAAAGCAGTGGTTAAAATTGAAAGAACAATCTCGGTGTAAACTCGAGCCTTTTTTTGCCGATAAAACCGGCCAACATCAACAAAATAACGGGAATAGCGATGAAATTCAGTTTGCCAATTAAAAGCCATTTTATTTTTGAACTAATTCTCCTTTAAGTTGAAATTTAATCCCAACTTCTTTTTCAAGGTCTACACCTATTTGAGATAAGTTTATGTTTTCAAATTTCGGAGAGTTTTTTAAATTTCTTAAAAATGTTCCCAGCCCTCCCTCAGATAGGGCAGTTGCCGTCAAACTTACCTGTTTACCGCTGACGCTGAAATCAGAAAGATAGACATCCACAGGGGTTAAGGCTGCTAATTCCCCTAAAACTTCTCCTGCCTCTAACTGACTTTTTCTTAAGTTTTCAATTGTTTGCAATCGTTTGTTAAGAAAACGAAATTCTTTTTCAAATTGGCTCCAAGAGCTAATAATCGCCTGTTGCTGTTTAATTTTTTCTCCCAAATCGGTTAAATCCCGATCAAGCTTAAACC
>JBNAVI010000110.1:0-1395 GCA_049700175.1 Microgenomates group bacterium
CCGGAGTGGGCCATCGGGTACGCCTGGAGAGCGTATGAGCTCTAAAAGCTCACGTGGGTTCGAATCCCACCTCCTCCGCAAATTTTCAGTTAGTGAGTCACTCCTTAAGCTTATGGGACACCACGTGGTGTACCCCACTGCGGCGCTTGAGGCGTCTTCCCAAACAGGGTTTTGGGAGTGCAAAACCCTGAACCGAATGTCATTCATTCAACGAGTTTACACTCGTGACATTCCGGTTCATAGATAAATTACTTGTACCTTATTTTTTTAAAATATAGTTCAAATCTAATTTATTAAAAGGTCATTAAATTCAAAAAAATCATTATAAAAATCACAAAGATTAATTAAATCATATAGAAATTTAACTCCGATTATAAATAAAAAATTTGTTTATCTTTAAAAAATAATTTAAATTAAAAAAACATAACATATTTTACATATTTTAAACTTCCACTCATTACGCGATAAAAAATAAATTATCTATACTACAATACTACATAGTATTGTAGTATTTTCTATTATTTTTTTTCCACCTCAACACCACATGAAGGACAGCGAATTAACTTTTTGCCATTTCTGAAAATTATTTCTGCATCAACTACTTTTTTGCAAAATGGACAGGTCACACAATGTAATTTATCCGTTTCTTTCTGTACCTCACTAATTACTACAGTTCCAAAACTTGATAAAATAAAACGAGAAAAAATCTGCCCTTCACCTCCACCAGCACATCCGGGCAAACTTTGTAAATAGTTAAATGTCTCATCATATAGGCCAAATGGTAAATATCTTAAATCTGTTTGATTCCAACTCGAAAATCCTTTATTTAAATAACTTTTTCTAAACTCATTCCCTGCCATTGCCATTAATACGAATCCCAAAAGCGAAGAAAAATCCTCAAAATCTCCTTCTCTCAATTTCTGCTCCAAAAATTCAATTAATTCTACAATCTCGTCAAAATGTTTAAAATCACCATCAGTCATTAACCAATTTATAATTTGCGGTTGTAAATCTCTTCCTTTATGATCATTTGAAGAAAATCTCTCCGTTAAAAATTCTAAAAATTCTTCTTCAGAATAGGGGAGAGTAATATTTAACGAGGTAATATATTTTATTAATTCTTTTTCATTTTGAAATTCCGGTATAACTACTCCTAATCTTTCAAAAAATTCTCTAATTTGAGTTAAATCGGCCTTAGTTCTGACCGTTAATCCTCTTATTTTTTCCCCTTGCCGCCAAAATATTTGCGCCTGCGTTTCCTCATATTCATATCCCATGTTCGTCCAGCCAGAAGGGGAAACTCGAAAAACAACTTCTTCATCTCTTAAAACTCTTAGTTTCTCTTCTAGATCTCTGATTGCGTTTTTTACCGCTCCTTCCCTTTCTCTTTCATCA
>JBNAVI010000111.1:0-1378 GCA_049700175.1 Microgenomates group bacterium
CACAATGATATTAGAGATTCCCGCCTTCGCGGGAATGACATTGGTGACTTATTATCGAGATTCCTGCTTTCGCAGGAATGACAAAAAAGAACGGAATGACAGAAAAGAAGGCGGGAAAGACAAAAAAACGCAAAAGAAAGAAAAAAGCGGGAATGAAAAAAGAGCCTTATTTAAGACTATCAGTCTTAATTATTACACTACTTTCAACATAATTAATAACATAAACCAAATACCCCTTGACAAATTTTAAAGAGTTTTTAATATTAATTAATAAGAAAAATTTTTAAATTTTAAAATGGAAGAAAAAACAGAAAAATCAGAACCTCCGGGAGCGACCCCCAAATTGATTCCGCTACAGTTTTTAATTCCCAAAAAGCCGGAAAATGATCATTTTTACTATAACGGTTATTCTCATCTTATACCGCGGATGTTTTTAAAAGTTCATCATGAGCTTGATGAATGTTGTCAATTATGGAATCAGTTTTCACCAAAAAAAACTTTATTTCAGCTTTGGGATTTTCGCTTGGCCTGGTATCAAGGTTTTGGTTATCAGCCGTCATTTTATAGTTTATATTTAGGCAAAGAAATTAAAGCAGTTTTGCCATTATGGTTTAATAAAATAGAAAAAAGATTTGAGTGGTTTGGGGGGACTTGGCCTGAAGATAATATTTTTTTTCTGGTTGAGGAAAAATATTTGCCGCTGCTTTTGAAAGTTGTTCCTTCACCAATACAATTAAATGCTATAAATAGTGATGTTGTTAATTTAGATAAATTAAATTATTTTGAGATTTATTGCCAATTTAAAGATGATTATCCAAAATATATCCTACAGATAGCAAATTTAAAATCGATGGATGATTATTTATCTTGATTATCTAAAAAAAGCCGGCATCAGTTAAGATATTTTTATAACCGATTTACAGAATATCAACCTAGACTAGTAATTTTACCCGGTGATCAAAGCCGACTCTTACCAAAATTAAAAGAGCTTTCCATTATTGATTTTGAAAGAAATGATATTTCTGAGTATCGCAAGCTAGAAAGAATGAAAACTTTTGAGATGATTTATAAAAATCAAAGGAAATATCAAATATTAACTTTTTTAGTTTATATTCAAAACCTTTTAGTTAGTTATGATATTATTGCTACCTATGAAAAAAATTTTTACATTTTAACCGGCGCCTCGGATTTACAAAGGTTTTCTGGAGCTAATTCCTATATCACTTATCTGGAAATTGAATATGCCATAAAAAACGGATTTAAATTCATTGATTGTATGCAGATTGATTATAACTGGAAGCATAAATTTTTCTCTCCTAAACCAATGCTTAAATTTGAAAAATAAAAAAAGCTGATACTAAAGTTTTAACTTCTTTAG
>JBNAVI010000112.1:0-1370 GCA_049700175.1 Microgenomates group bacterium
GCCAGCTTTTTACTACTTAGAAAAAGAATTTAAAAAAGAAAAAATTTTTATTCCTTTTTTGATTTTTTTAAGTTATCTTTTCTTTGTTGTTTTTTCTTTAATTTCTTTTTGGTTTTCGGTTGACAAAATAAACACGATTGACCATTTATTTTTTTACTTATCAGCTTTTTTTCTTTTAATTTTAGGTTTTAATGAAAAGGGAAAAATTTTAAAAAACCTTAAAAAAATCTTGATTCTTTTGGGTTTATCTTTTTCTTTTTTGTCAATTTTGCCGAAAAATTGGTTTGAACCAACTGCCTTACAATTAATTTTTCCTTTATATCCTAACCATAACCATTTAGGTGATTTTTTGGGAATAGTAATGATCTGGTTATTTTATGATTTTATTCATAAAAAAGAAAAAAAAGATTTAGTATTTTTGTTAATCTTTTTACCTTTTTTTCTGTTGTCTTTTTCGCGTTCCGCTTATATTGATTTCTTAATTATTGCTAGCATTATTTTTTTTACAAGGGTTAAGGTTGGCAAAAAAATTAGAAAATTTATTTTGGGGATTTTCCTAATTATTTTTATAACTTTTTTATTTACTCAAAAAGAAATTGCTAGTTTACCGTATCTTAGTCGTTTACTATCACCAATATATAATTTTTTAAACTTTCAGCCTCGAGGTTTTTTTTCTAATCGTTTTGAATATTTTCGTCAATCCTTGGCTGGGTTTTTAGAAAAACCGTTTTTTGGTTGGGGATTGGGCAATTTTATTTATCCATCAAATAAATATACCAATGAAAATCTTCAGCAAGTAGCCTCAGCCTTGAATTTACCATTAACAATTTTGACAGAAACAGGTATTTTTGGCTTTTTTTTCTTTTTGTTATTTTTTGTTTTTATTATAAAAAATATCGATTTTAATAAAAAACCAGCCTATTTTTTGTTTTTTTGTCTGATTTTAAATTTTTTAACCGATTATACTTATGCTATTTATGGGGTTTTTCTTTTTTGGTTTTTATTGGCCGGTTGTTTATTAAAAAAAGGGGAACAAAAAAATTTTTTTCTTTATTCTTGGTTTTCTTTAGTTTTAATGATTTTTATTTTTTTAAAAACTAATGGTTTGATTTTCACCTTGATAGGGTATCCTCAAATCGGTTTTTATTTTTTCCCTTTTAATCATCAGACATTTCAGGCAGTGGTAAATCATTACAAAAACATAGGCGAAATAAATAGAGCTAAAAAATTAGCCAATCAATATTACCATTTTTCCTCACTTTCTTTTTCTTCATTAAATTATCTTTCTTCCTTTTGGGAAGAGTTTCGCGATAAAAGAAAGACCCTATTTTTTTCCCAAAGAATAACTGACAACAATCTTTTTTCTTCTT
>JBNAVI010000113.1:0-1325 GCA_049700175.1 Microgenomates group bacterium
GGTAGATCTTCATTGGATAAAGATTGAGATTTTGTCATCAAGAGTAAATAACAAATCTCCAAATCTCCACATCGGGAAATCCACCAAGCCGCTGGTAACCGCGGCGGTTGAATTTGGATTGCCAGAAAGTTAAAAATTATTGATAATGAGCAGTAATATTAAGAATTTCCACCGCTTTTTTATCATCCCGGAAAATGAAAATGGCTCGGTATTTTTTGTCTATTCTGAAGCTATAGATACCATAATTTTTTGGTCTTAAAAGCTCGGTTTTTAAGCTCGGGTAGAAAGGATTATTAATGAAAAGATTCAGCTGTTTGTTGAACTTCTTTTCAAGATTAAAAGCTTTAATTTTTCTTCTTAACTTTGAATTTAATGGCAAAATCTTAATCATAGATTAATGTCGAAAATAATCGCTTTCTTTTAGGCCTTCCTCTAAATCTTTCAAAAAACTCTTTGAGTAGAAACCAGTTTTTTTAAAAGCTAAGACTGTTTTTTTAACTGATTTTTCTTTGGGAGAAATAAAAGGAAAAGTGGCTGCGGTTTTTATCAGCTCCGGCTGATAAATCACCAATCGAATAATTGACCTTATTAACTCGCTCCTGTTGGCAAAACCATATTTAACCACCAGCTGATCAATATAATTAGCCTGTGCCGATGGTAAAGATATATTAACTGTACTCATATAAAAATATAATAACAAAGCTTGCCAATCTTTGTCAAGAATAAATCTTATCTAATCAGAACGCGGATTGAACAAATCTCCACATCGGGAAATCCACCAAGCTGTTGGTAACCGCGGCGGTTAAATTTAAAGGATGGTATTTAAAAATTCAAAAATCATCTCCGCTAAAACTTGATGACCTTTTGGGTTAATCGCGGTTACCTTTTCAAAATAATAATCTTTGTTTTGGGGAAACTCTTTTGGATTAAAAATATAAACATTTTTGCGGTTTAGAAGCTCCTCTTTTGCGTATTGAGGGATATCATAAAAACTGATAAAAACCACCGGCCCCTGATATAAATTGAAAAATTCTGCTATTTTTTGTCTTTGATAACCATCAACATCAATTTTTTCTTCCTCTACTTTTTTTTTGTAATCTTCAAAAGCCAACTGCCAAGAGGGAAAATACTTTCCTTGTTTTTTAAGTTCTTCCATCTGTTTTTGATCCTTTTCCAACCAATAATATTTCTCAGTTAACGGAAGAAAAATTTCATTAATACGATAAAAATCATTATTCATCCAAATTACCAAATCCGGCTGATATTTTACTCCCTGTCTTCTAAACCGCTCCACCTGATAAGCTAAATCAAAACTATAATAGGCT
>JBNAVI010000114.1:0-1315 GCA_049700175.1 Microgenomates group bacterium
TTATTCGCAAAGAACAAAAGAAGAAGCTCATGATTATCGGTATTTTCCCGAACCAGACATTCCTCCTATTGTTATTGATAAATTTTGGTTGGATAGATTAAGTAAACAGATACCAGAATTACCTGATCGGAAATTAAAACGTTATCTAAATGATTTTAAGTTAAGATTTGAAGAGGCATTTAATTTAACTCGTGACAAAAATACCGCCCAATATTATGAAAGAGTAATTGATAATTTAAAAAATAAAATTAGTGGCAAACAAGTTGGTAATTTAAATCAATATGTAGCCAATCTAATTGTTAATAAAAAAGTAAATCTAAAATTATCAATAGCTGACTTTACAAAGAAAGTGATTGAACTATTAAAACCCAAAAACATTGATGAAAATTTAGTTAATAAATTAATTGAAGAGGCAATAAGTCAAAACCCAAAAGCGGTTGTTGATTATAAAAAAGGCAAGAAAAACGCCATTATGTTTTTAGTGGGCCAAATTTTAAAAAAACTTAACGGAAAAGCCGATGCTAAAGTTATCATTGAAAAGTTGAAAGAAAAAATAAACAAAAGCTAATTAAGGTTATGAGCTTTATCCATTTACACGTCCATACAGAATATTCATTACTTGATGGGTTATGCCGAATTGATGATGTTTTAAGAAAAGCTGTTTCATTTAAGATGCCGGCATTGGCGATTACCGATCATGGAGCGTTATACGGAGCTTTTAAATTTTATAAAAAAGCTAAAGAATATAATATAAAACCAATAATTGGCGTTGAGATATATAAGGCAAAAAATTCTCGTTTTGACAAACAACCAGGATTGGAGAAAGATCAATATCATTTGGTATTATTAGCAAAAAGTTTAGAGGGATATAAAAATTTACTTAAGATAGTAACCAAAGCCCATTTAGAAGGTTTTTATTACAAACCCCGGGTGGATTTTGAAGTTTTAAAAGAATATGCAAAAGATATCATTGCGCTTTCTGGTTGTTTACAAGGAGAAATTGCTTCTTTAATTTTACAAAATCAGATTAGTGAAGCGGAAAAAGTTTTGCAAAAGTACCTGGAAATTTTTGAGAACAATTTTTATTTAGAGCTTCAAAGACACCCCCAGAGTGATATTTTTGAACAAGTTAATCAACAGTTAGTTAAATTATCAAGAAAATATGGCGCGCCTTTGGTAGCTACTAATGATGTTCATTACCTTGAATCAGAAGATGCCTATGCTCAGGAAATATTACTTTGTATTCAAACTTTAAGAACAATATATGAAAAGAATAGGCCTTTATCAATGATTGACATACCGGATTACTATTTTA
>JBNAVI010000115.1:0-1298 GCA_049700175.1 Microgenomates group bacterium
TAAAACACGGGATAAGTTCCCATTTAATTGATGAATTTTTTGAACAAAATCCTTTAGATGAGGAAAAACTGGCCTTTGAGGCATTAAAAAGCAAATGGATTTATTTCAAAAATTTAACCGAGGAAAAAAAATATCAAAAAGCAATTGCTTTTTTATTAAGACGCGGTTTTAGTTTTTCTTTAGCTAAAAAAACTTTTCAAAAAATATTAACATTGAATAATTTTAAAAAAGTAGTAAAATAATACTATTAAAAATTTACCTAGAGGAGAAAAGTTAATAATATTTTTTTAAAAAATGACCGATAAAAAATTAACACCTTTGTTTCTTAAAATCGTTTATTTGTCTTTGAGGTGATTTTTATCTTCCTCTAGGCTTAAAATAAATCTTCTATGTTACAAAAATTTTTTCGTAGATTTTTATTAGAGAAAGATAGAGAAAAAGTAATTGAAGAGGCGCAAATAAAAGCCAAAGAAATTATTAGTCACGCCCAAGATGAAGCAAGAGAGATAATGAAGGAGGCGGTAGAAATTGAGAAAAGACTCTCTCGTAAAGAAGAAATTTTGGAAGGAAAAGAGAATCAAATTCTTAATTGGGAAGAAAGACTAAGAAAAAAAGAAACTCAACTTAATCAAATTAAAGAAGAGCTGGAAAGAAAAAAAGAGGAGGTAATTAAAAAACTAGAAAAAGTCGCCAAACTTTCTCAAGAGGAGGCAAAAAGTTTAACTTTGTCTTTATGGGAGGAAAAATTAAAAAAGGAGATCGCGCAAAAAATAAATCAAGTCCACGAGGAAATTAAAAAAACCGCTGATGAAAAGGCAAAAGAAATTTTAGTTGATGCAATGCGTTATGGAGCAATTGACTATGTGGCTGAATATACTTTATCAACGGTTTCTATTCCCAATGAGGAATTTAAAGGAAGAATAATTGGGAAAGAAGGGAGAAATATTCGCACTTTTGAATTGGTAACCGGGGTTGATGTCGACTTGGAAGAGGAAGGGGTAATTAAACTATCGTCATTTGACGCGGTTAAGCGGGAAATTGCCCGGGTGGCTTTAGAGCGGTTGATAAAGGATGGCCGGATTCAACCAGCAAGGATTGAGGAGATTGTTAAAAAAACCAAAGAAGAGATTGAAAAAATCCTTTTTAAAGAGGGCGAGCGATTAGCCAATAAAGTTGGTATTTATAATTTACCTTCAGAAATTATTAGGTTACTTGGTCGATTTAAGTACCGCTACTCTTATGGGCAAAATATGATTGCCCATACTCTTGAGGAAACAAGAATTGGCACGGCTTTAGCC
>JBNAVI010000116.1:0-1294 GCA_049700175.1 Microgenomates group bacterium
TTGAAAATAATTTTGGTAAAAATTTCATTGTTAAGCAGCTGCCAGTTTTTGATCCTGATACTTTTGAAAAATGGCAAATGATCAGGGAGTTATTAAAAAAAGCTGATTATTATATTTTATCTTCAAATCGCGGCTGGGGGAGTATTCCAACAGTTCCTGAGCGCTATCCTTTGATGAGTGAATATTATCAAGCTTTACTAAACAATGATTGTCAAGGGCAGATAAAATTAACTGGTGTTTGCTATAAAAAAATTAAGGAGTTTTTACCATATTATTATAAATTTATCCGCTATCCAGATTCTTGGATAGAGGAGACATTCACTGTTTATGATCAACAAACAGTGATGGTGTATGAAAAAGTAAAGTAAGAATTTAAAATTATCTATTTTTAAAAAAAACATAACTAAGTTTTTTTCATAGCAAATAAAAATTTTAAATAATTATGAACAGGATTATCAATTTCTTTTAATATTAATCCCGCTTTTTTTAATTTTTTCTTTAATAGAAGGTAATTTTTAAACATTTTTTTATTAAACAAATGAATTTCAATAGCAAAGTAATTAATTTTTTTAAGAGTCTTTAGCGTTGCGTTTTTAAATATTTTATACTCCCACCCTTCGCAATCGACTTTTAAAAAGTGACAATTTTTTATTTTATATTGATTAAATAAATAATCTAAGGAGTTTAATTTTTTTTGAATTACAAAAATATTTTTTGCTTGGTTAAGTTTAATATTTTCTTTCATTATATTAATCGCTTTATTATCCATTTCTACTGCATATATTTTTTTTGCTCCTTTTTTACTTGCCAAAATTGAAAAATCTCCTATAGAGGCTCCAATATCAATAACAACATCATTTTTCTTTATTTTTTTTAATTTTTCATAACAGTGATCATAAACTACTTCTTTGACTGTCCAGACATCCATAAGATTCCTACAAATGAAAGAAAATTTTTTTATTTTTATGATAGTTTTTTTATTAAATAAGAGAAAAAAAATACTCCCGAAGTTAAAATTTAAAATAATATTTTTAAAAGAAGTTAAATAATAAAAAATAGCAGTTTTTTTCATCTATAATAAATTTTAATGATAATTTTTTACTTCAAATTAGTAACTTTAATGTTTCATATTAAATATTAGTATCAGTATAGATTACTTTAGCAAACAAAATTTGCTAAAATAGATTATCTAGACAATGAAAAACAAATATTTTATTAAATCCCACATTTCAGAGCGTAAATGGAACTCGACTAGGAAATTTTAATGTTCTTTAACTTTTTCAATAATACTATA
>JBNAVI010000117.1:0-1264 GCA_049700175.1 Microgenomates group bacterium
ATGATTTTGTGGTTAGATCTTAATGGTTCTATCTTTTACACGATCGGTTAAAAGATAGAACTTTTTTAAATTAAAAAACCTATGTTGATAACTACAATACTATATAGTATAGTCGTGTTTATTTTTGATAAATCTCATAAAAGACTCCACGAAAATCAACTTTTTTTTGGATAAAATATTGCTTTTCTTTCAGAATCTTCTGATAATTAATTCCCCAAATTTCAGCCGTGTAGGGAATAACAATAATTTTTTTATAGTTACTTTTTGACAAATTATTTAAAGAAAAAATCTTTAAATTATGGTTGTAATATTTCAAAGAATCACTCGAAGATAAAATCATAAACAACGGTAAATTTTTAGGGATAGATTTGGCTAAACTTCGCCAATCCTCTCGATGAAAATCTGTATTCAATAGATAAAACGCCGAAAAAATACCAAACCCTATTACTACAATACTACGTAGTACTGTAGTATTGATAGCAAAAGAAAGCAAAATACAAAATATTGGTAAAAGATAAAGAAAACGAAAATATGATAAAAGAGGAGTAAAAAATGAAATTCCAAAGCCAAATAATATTGGTAAGATTACTAATAAATATAAAAGCTCAATATTTTTATTTTTAATCATGTTTTTAAAATTTTTAATATTTAAAATTATCAAAAACATCACCCAACTGCCGGCAATTAAATAATATAACCACTTCGGGTAAAAACTAATTCTTCCCACCGAAAATTTTAAAGGGATTAAAATCAAATTTTTTAAATTCGCCTTACCTAAAACTAAAGACCAATTTTTTACTTCACTTAAGGAAATTTTTGAATTCATCCATTGCTGATAAAGCAGAGGAGAAATAATTAAAAATGAAAAAATAAAAATTAAAATTGAATAAAAAAACTCTTGATATTTTTTCTTCCATAAAAAATAGATCCAATAAAAAACTATTAAAAAAATAATTCCATAAAAAGTATAAAAACTTAAAACAATAAAAAGATTAAAAAGAATTAGATCAATTTTAGATTTTACCTTTTGCATCTTAATAAAGAAAAAAAATGTTAATGTTCCCAAAAACGTTGCCATCATATACATTCTTGCCTCTTGAGAATAATAAATAGATAAAGGATTAAAAAGAAAAAAAATCATCGCCCACATGCCTTTTTGTTTATTGCCTAATAATCTTCCAATTCTATACACAAAATAACCTGTTCCCAAAGAAAAAAGAACCGAAGGCATTCTTAATGAAATTTCCCAATCCCCAAAAAAACC
>JBNAVI010000118.1:0-1255 GCA_049700175.1 Microgenomates group bacterium
TTTTGTTTTAGGTTTTAAAATGATTTCTCCCTTTTTATTTAAGTTCAAAATGAATATTGGAATATTTTCTCTAAACATGACGAAATCATATGCTTTTCCTTTATTTACTATTAATCTGTATTTAAAATCTTTAGGAATCTTTCGATCTTTAATTTCTTGAGCCCTTAAATATGTTGCGGCCAAACTCAGAATATTTTTCTGATCCGTTAACCAGAATTCTCCTACTTTCTTTTCCTTATCTACCTGAAAAACAAATTTTACCGCCCCAACATATTCTTCCGGCATTAAAGTATCTTTCAATTCTTCACTAACAAATTTTATCACTTCCGCCTGACTAATTCCGCTTCCGCTAAAGAGAAACACCAAAAAAACCAAACAAACAAATAGTAAATGTTTTTTCACAAGCATCACCCCTTTGTATGTATTCAAAGAGCTGCCCCAGAATATCAAAAAATTACCTTCTTGTCAAGGGGCAAAGCCGAAAAAACACTTTTATTTATCTGATCTTGAAATTCTCAATCAAGGATAAAAAGGGAGAAAAGATCTTAGAGAAAGGTTGAGCTTCTTGGTAGTATAAGACAGAGACAACAAAGACAGAAGCAGAGGCTCGAGAATAATTATCACAAGAATCTCTACAAGAAAGCTCATAAGAGTAAGTGCCCCAAAAATCTTTGTCAGCGGTAATAGAAATTGTCTTAGAATAAGAACGACTGCCAGAAAGAGTAATAGTAGTAAAAGGACAAACTTGTCTTCCTGAAGGAACATCAGAAGGACAAACTCTTAAAAGATCTTTTTTATCACAATTAGCTCCTTCATATTTACAGGAAAGAGTACATGTTAAGGAACCGCAACAAGAAGAAGGAGAACTGGCTTTATAAGCAAGATTATATTGTTGATTAACAAATAATCGGGTAGGATTAATAGTTAAACTGGCAGAAATAGGACAATTTCTTCGACAACACTGACAATCAGAGGAACAAGTAGATGAAGGGCATGGACAAGGAGCATCACAATCAACAGTGTAAGTTCGAGATCTTGAAACACAACAACAACCACTACATTCTTTCCAATGGCAGGTATAATTTTTGCAATATCTATCACAAACTGTATATGGCTCAGTAGAAGTAGAACCATCTGGATTAGTTACAGTGTGATATTCAGTATGAGACTCACAACAATAACATTTACCTCCACAATTAGAAGTAAGAGGAGGAGTAGTATCTTCAGTGGTGTCTTCAGTGGTACCATCTTGGGG
>JBNAVI010000119.1:0-1244 GCA_049700175.1 Microgenomates group bacterium
AATTTTGATCATCCGCTTTTTAACCGAGCGCTTGAGGGCCTTTATCCACCGGGATCAATTTTTAAACTGGTGGTCGCCGCGGCTGCTTTGGAGGAAAAAACCATTGATGAAAAAACCCAAATTGAAGACACCGGAGTTTTACAAGCTGGGCCTTTGAAATTTAGCAACTGGTATTTTCTTCAATATGGAAAGACCGATGGTATGGTTGATGTTGTTAAGGGCATTGGCCGTTCCAATGATATTTTCTTTTATAAAATCGGTGAAAAAACTGGGGTGGAAAAAATAAAAAAATGGGCGCAAATTCTGGGTTTGGGTAAAAAAACCGGGATCGGCTTATCTGAAGAGGAAGGATTAATTCCTTCAATCTTTTGGAAAGAAACAATTTTAAAAGACCAGTGGTATTTGGGTGATACTTATAATTTCTCCATCGGCCAAGGGTATATTTTAACCACCCCAATTCAACTGGCTGTTTTAACCTCAGTTTTTGCCAATAACGGTTATTTATGTCAGCCAAAATTATTAAAAATAAAAAACAATCAATGGTTAATGGAAAAAAACTGCCAGAAATTACCCCTTACCGTTAAAACTTTAAATTTAATCAAACAAGGCATGAAACAGGCCTGTTCACCTGGCGGTACTGGCTGGCCCTTATTTGAATTTAAAGTTGAAGAAAAACAGGCTTCTGGCCCAGCCAACCTAATTAAAATTCAAACTGCGTGTAAAACCGGCACCGCTGAATCACAATCAAAAAATCACCTCCCTCATGCTTGGATCACAGTTTTTGCCCCATACGAAAACCCAGAAATTATTTTAACTGTTTTGGTGGAAAATGGTGGGCAAGGATCAGATGTGGCCGGCCCAATTGCCAAAGAAATATTAAAAGCCTATTTTGAACAATAAAACTTATGAAACTTTCTATCAATAAAATTATCCAAAATCTCTCTCTTCCTTTAAAATCTCAAGGTCAAAGTATGTTTCCTCTACTTCAGGAAAATGATATTGTTTTTTTTAAAAAAATTCCTTTTTCAAAAATCAAAATTAATGACATTATTGTTTTTAAAAAAAATAGCCAACTAATCACCCACCGAGTGATTTATAAAAATAAAAAATATTTAATTACCAAAGGCGACAACAACCCAAAAAGCGATGGCAAAATTTTTTCTAAGCAAATCATTGGCAAAGTTTACCAAATCAAAAGAAATGGTCAAATTATTAAACCGGAAACTTTATATCTAATTCAATCA
>JBNAVI010000120.1:0-1215 GCA_049700175.1 Microgenomates group bacterium
CACTATGGTTTTGTTGAGTGGAATTTGCCAGGGCCAGAATGTCGAATTGGAGACAAGTGGCAAGGGAAAGAAAAATGTTATATATTGACTTTTATTGGAGTTATCGATGGGTTAGTATACGCAGCATGGGTGCCAGTAGAGTAGAATAAAAAAGAAGAGGGCAGAATTGTTTCTGCCCTCTTTTTTATTTAACTTGTTGACAATTTTTACAAAAAGGATAAAATAAATGTTAATACGTTTTTTAAAATTTTAAATTTTATCATGAATAATAAATCTCAAAAAATTATTAATTATTTAAGTGCCATTATTTTTTTATCTATTTTCTTAGTTATCATTCTAATTATTAATAATCAAAATAAAAAAACTAAAGAGATAGTTCCGACCACTACCTCTACCACTTTAGTTTCGTCTTCTTTCTCTCCTGGCTCAAAATATTTAATTTCAAAAAATTTTTTGATAAGTTTATTAGCACAATCAGGAATAAAAATTTCTGGTGATGGAAAATATGAATTAGTTCAGAATCCACAAGTTCAAGAGGTCTTAATAGAAAAACTTGAGCCTATTTTTATTGAAATTTTAAACCAACAACCAAAAATTAAAGAGACCTCTATTAGGGAGTTAGCGATTGCTTTAAGGCTCTCAAAGACAGGTGATATTTTTATGTTTATTAATAATTTATCTGATCCTAAAGATTTTCGAAAAGGAGATCTGGGTATATTTTTAATAAATGTTAATGATGCCTTGAAACAAAAAAATATTAGTTTTAATCAAGATGATATTATGTATTTTTGTGGAGTCATTAAACCCAAATTAATACTACCTGGTGCTATTTCATATTATCAAAATTTTGGTCAGACTTTTATTTTCCCAGAAGGAAAGGTGAGTTGTAGTAATGGATTAAAAATGAATATTGAACATTTGGGATGGTCTATTGGAATAATAGATCAAAATTATTATCAATTAAAAATTTATTTAGTTAATAAAGATGCTAAAGAAAAAATAAAAGAAATTGCTTCTATTAAAAATTCATCTATAAAAAAAGTAGAAGAAATTCTTGATAATTATAATTTAATTTACAATAAAGAAGTAAAATTAGAAAGCATCAATAGTTTTTAGTTTTGTAAAATAAGAAATTTAAAAATTATGAAAAATTTTTTAAAATATTTTTTTTCTTTATTACTATTATTTTTGGTGCCATTTTTTAAATTAGAAGCT
>JBNAVI010000121.1:0-1156 GCA_049700175.1 Microgenomates group bacterium
TAAATGTTAGATGCTTTATGATTTGGGTTGACCGCGAGGTAAAAAAAATAAAAGAAAGAAAATTACCCTTGGAGTGGGTTGATGATATGAAAACACCTTCAGGCAGAATTCATGTTGGTGCCTTAAGAGGTGTGGTTATTCATGATTTAATTTACAAAGTATTAATTGAAAATAAAATTAAGGCTAAATATACTTATGTTTTTGATGATCATGATCCAATGGATGCCATTCCCGCCTATCTTGATTATTCCAAATGGGAAAAGTACGCCGGGATGCAACTTTACCAAATTCCTTCCCCTCAACCAGGTTTTAACAATTATGCTCAATTTTATGCCCAAGAATTTATCAAAGTTTTTAATTCAATCAATTGTTATCCAGAAATTATTTGGGCTTCACAACTTTACAATAGCGGTAAAATGAATTCAGTTATAAAAGAAATATTAGATAATACCTTAAAAATCAG
This sequence comes from Microgenomates group bacterium, assembly GCA_049700175.1. GTDB lineage: Bacteria > Patescibacteriota > Microgenomatia > UBA1406 > GWC2-37-13 > JBNAVI01. The sequence goes on from JBNAVI010000121.1 coordinate 464, forward strand.
AGAGATTTATCTACGGATTACCAAAAAACCCAAAGCAGCTGACTGGCATCCATTTAATATCCGCTGTGAAAAATGCGGTAAAATCGGTACCACTTATGTTTATAAATGGGATGGGAGATATGTTTATTACCGTTGTCAGCCAAAAATGGTTGCTTGGGCAACCGGGTGCGGATATGAAAACAAAATCTCACCTTTTAATGGTAATGGAAAGTTACCTTGGAAAGTGGAATGGGCAGCGAAATGGAAAGTAATAGGGGTAACTATTGAAGGTGCCGGCAAAGATCACATGTCAGCCGGTGGTTCTCATGATATCGCCTCAACCATTTGTAAAGAAGTATTAAAATATCCTGTCCCTTATCCTATCCCTTATGAATGGTTTACTGTTAGCGGAAAAAAAATGTCTTCTTCAAAAGGTATTGGTGCCTCAGCTTATGAAGTAGCTCAAATTTTGCCATCTGATATCTTTCGCTTTTTTATTGTAAGAACTCCAATTGAAACTCATATTGATTTCAATCCGGAAGATGAAGCTATTTTTAAAATCTTTGATGATTTTGATCAATGTTTAAACGCTTATTTTTTAAAGTTAGAAAATAAGATTCCTTCTGGTAAAAAAGGTGAAGTAATTTTAGATTTTGCCCGAATTATTGAATTATCAACTGTAAAAAAATTACCAAAAAAAAGGCTTTTTTTACC
>JBNAVI010000122.1:0-1153 GCA_049700175.1 Microgenomates group bacterium
TATTGCTCCATTTTCTATTGCCTGATCAATTAAGCTTTTACCGCTTGGCAAACTGGTTAAATTTACTTTTCCTAATTGTTCTTTTATTTTTTTCCAAATCACCTCATTAACTTCCCCTCCTAACCCTCTTATAATTTCCTTAATTTGATCAAAATTGTTATTAAAAGTTAATAAAATTTTTCCCAAATTATCAGCAAAACCACAATCAGATTTTCCCTCATGGGCATGGGTTGAAGTATGGACACCCAGAGGATAACCTTGATCTTTTAATTTTTTAAAAACCTCAGGTAAAACTTGGCTTAAATTTTGTTCAGGTTTGTTCATTAACCACTCCAAAACCACCGACATTAAACTTCCACCTAACATTTGAGGATATGGTCCATAAACTTCTCCCTCCACTTTTCCTTTTCGACCATCAACGCAAAACGGGGCTTTTTGAAGGGGATCAACTGCAACAAAAGAAAACTGACGAATATCAATCATAGTTTTTTAAAAATTAATAACTATTAAAATTATACAACTTAAATCAAATCTTCCTTAATCATTTCTCTTATCCAAGCAAAAAATTTTTCTATTACCCATAAATTATGATAAGTGGCTAAAGTATATGATAAAAGCTCGTGATTTTTAAATAAATGATGAAGATAGCTTTTTGTAAAATTTTGGCAAACATAACAATGGCAATTTTCATCAACTGGTGAAAAATCTCCTCGATAAGCTCCTTTAAAAATATCAATTTTTTCCCATTTAATTTTGAGATTTGAATTTTTCCCCGCCTTTCGCGAAAGGCGGGGTTCAACTTTTAATTTTAAAATCCTTCCCATTCTTGCTAATCTTGTTGGCTCAACACAATCAAAAGTATCAATCCCATAGCCAACCAAATCCAAAATATCATCAAACTGACCAACACCCAAAAGATGAACTGGTCGGTCCTCTGGCAAATAATCAGCTACCCAACGAACCTGATCACGCATTTCTTTTTTACTCTCACCAACTGATACTCCCCCAATGGCCACACCTTCAGTATTTTGCGAAACAACAAACTCTGCTGATTTTTTTCGCAAATCCTCAAAGACACCCCCTTGAATAACACCATATAAATATTGTGTATTTTTAAAAGACGAGGGGGAGAAATTTTTTCGCTTTCGAGGGG
>JBNAVI010000123.1:0-1136 GCA_049700175.1 Microgenomates group bacterium
GTTGCTATGATCAAAGAACTGGGTTTAACACCAGATGCCAGCACTTTTGAGGCATTAGCAAAAAAAGGATTGCTTAAAGGCGAAACACTTAATGAACGAGTTCAAGAAATAAAATCTTTGCGTCAAGAATTTTCTGAATTACAGCTTAATGAGCTTAAAAAACGACTTACTGATGACCGTTTGCGCCAAATCTTTTATTTAGTTAAAGGCGGTGAATATCGCTATACTTTAATTAATGATTACTCATATGACAAATTCTCATTGGTAGTTAAAAAGATTTTAGAGCAAGAAGTTGATAATGAAAAAATAATTGAATTCAGACAAGCTCTTCCTGCAAAATTGGATACAAAAACACAAAACTTTATTATCTCATCTTTTCTTGAAGGAAGATTTCCCTTAAAAGATCCTACTAAACGTTCATTTTCTTTTAATGCTGCAGTTGAGCTTGGCAGCGAATATGAACTGGCTTTAGCTCGTCTTCAAGAAATCTGGTCAAGGGAACTTTATGCTTTAGCTATAACTGCTCAAGAGTCAGAAAAAGATCTGCCTTTAGGAATTGATGATGCTGTATCTAAAGCTGAAGGCAAGGAGATTACTAATCCAAAAATAAAACGTATCTTATCTTTACTTAAGCAAGGAGAAAAACAAGACAATCAATCTTTAAAGAATTTAGCTGAAAATGTTAAAAAGGAGTTAATTTTTGCTGCTCGTCAGAAAAAAGATAAAGAAAGAATTATGGAGTTGGAAAGATTAAACATCAGCGGAATTTTTTACACTTTTCTTGCTGAACGTTTACCTAAACTTAAAGATTCTCAATTACTTCAAGAATGGGAAAGTCATTTACGCGAAACATTAACTAAATTAGAAGCTGGTCCAGTAAAAGGTAAAAAAATTAATAAAAATTTTGAACTTACATTTTTGGATAAAGGCAAAGACTTTATGCGGGCAGTGCGCTTTGCTGATGGTCAACAATGCTGTTTTAATAGCACTAATTATATTATAGAAAATAATTTAGGCGCTTCTAATTGGATTGCCAGGCTTCATGCCGACCCTCTTTCTTTTATTATGGATTTAAAAGAAGAAGGATCAAAAACAATTTCTGGTTTTGTTTTTGGCCGAATGGGAATTGATCCTAA
>JBNAVI010000124.1:0-1126 GCA_049700175.1 Microgenomates group bacterium
TTTTTTGCTCATCAATGTGATCATGCGCTCCAATTACTTTTACAAAAAATGCTTTTTTAACTATATTTTGCATTACTTAAATATTTTACCAAATCAATCTTTTTTGATAAAATCGTAACGATGGGAGATTTGGAAAAATTAAAAGTCGCTTTGGTTCATGATCAATTAAATGAATTTGGTGGTGCCGAAAGGGTACTTATCGCTTTTAAAAAAATTTTTCCACAAGCAGATATTTATACCAGCGTTTTTAATCTATCTTCTCTAAAACCTTTTGATGAAATCATAAAAAACTGGCCAGTTTATCCTTCTTGGTTTGATAAAATTCCCTTTATTAGAAATTATTACTCTCCCTTTCGCTTTTTAACTCCTTTAATCTGGGAAAATTTTAACTTTTCAAAATATGATTTGGTTATTTCCTCTTCTGGTTCTTGGATGTCAAGAGGAATAAGGATAAAAAAACCCACTATTCACATCTCATATATCCATCATCCGCCCCGATATCTTTATGGTTATGAAACCGCTATTGATTGGCAAAAATATTTACCAGTAAAAATCTATGCTTATATTGTCAACCATTTTCTAAGACTTTGGGATTTTGAAAGCTCTCAAAAACCAGATTATTTAATCTCAAACAGCATTGAAACCCAAAAAAGAATAAAAAAATTCTATCATCGTCAGGCAACGGTAATTTATCCCCCGGTTGATATTCCCAGAGAAATTACTAAGACTGAAAATAAAAATTATTATATCACTGTCTCCCGGCTGGCCAGGGCTAAACATATTGATGTTTTAATAAAAGCGGCCAATAAAGCAAAATTTCATCTTAAAATTGTTGGATCCGGCCGCGATGAAAAATATCTAAAATCACTCGCCGGTGAAACAGTTGAATTTTTAAACAATGTTTGCGATGATAAATTAAAATCTTTATACCAATACGCCAAAGCTTTTCTTTTTGCCTCAGTTGACGAAGAGTTTGGCATCGCTCCGGTTGAGGCAATGGGTTATGGATTGCCAGTCATTGCCTACAATAGCGGTGGCATTGCTGAATATTTAAAAAATAATATCAACGGATTTCTTTTTGATGAATTAAATGAAAAAAGTCTGATTCAAAAAATCAAAATCTTGG
>JBNAVI010000125.1:0-1119 GCA_049700175.1 Microgenomates group bacterium
TCATCCCTCACCAGTTCCTTATGTTCATATTATTACAACCACCACCCATAAAACTTTGCGCGGACCTCGGGGAGCAATGATTATGGTGACGGAAAAAGGTTTAAAAAAAGATCCCGAGCTGCCTGACAAAATCAATAAAGCGGTTTTTCCTGGATTGCAAGGAGGACCTCATGATAACCAAACCGCGGCCATTGCCGTTGCTTTATATGAAGCTTTGCAGCCCTCATTTAAAAAATATGCCTTTCAGGTAGTTAAAAATGCTCAAAAATTAGCCAAAGTTTTAATTGATGGCGGGTTGGATTTGGTAGCGGGTGGGACAGAAAATCATTTGATTTTGGTTGATTTAACTTCTTATTTAGGAGCCGGTTGCGGTATTTTTGCCCAAAAAGCCTTGGATTTAGCCGGAATTACCTTAAACAAAAACACCATTCCTGGGGAGCCGGCCTCACCTTTTTATCCTTCAGGAATAAGACTGGGAACACCGGCGATAACCACCAGAGGGATGAGGGAAAAAGAAATGGGCTTTATTGGTAAAAAAATTTTAGCGGTTTTGGAGGTTATTAAAAAATATTTTCAGAAGCAAGGGGCAGAATTTTGCTTTTGGGATTTACCAAAAGAGAAAAAAGGAGAGTTTATTAAAAAATTTGAAAAGGAGATGAAAGAAAATAAAGAGATTAAAAAAATAAGGGAGGCGGTAAAAAGATTGGCAGTAAAATTTGCGATACCATAAAAATTCAAAATTCAACAATCATCTAACATCTAACATTTAACATCTAACATCTAACACCTAAAATTTGAACATAGAACTTAGAGCTTTGAACGTGGAACAAAAAAAATTTAATTTTATTCGTATATTCGTTGATTCGCATTCATTCGTAGATTCGTATCATTGTTTAACAATTTAACAATGTAATGATGTAGCAATTTAACATTGTCAACCGGTGCGGTTATAAACGGATTGGTGTAACAATCAAAATTTAAAATAAAAAATTCAAATCTCAAAATGAAAAATAAATTAAAAGTTAAAAGTCAAAAGTTAAAAATTGCAGTTTAAAATTTAAAATTAAAAATTGAATAAAAATTAAAAATTTAGAATTAAGGTCCGTCCTTTAGTAAAGG
>JBNAVI010000126.1:0-1097 GCA_049700175.1 Microgenomates group bacterium
TTATTGATTTTAAAAAAAATTTTGATGGAAATTTTAGCTATATAAGCTATTTTCCTTTAAGAAAATTTTTTAAAATATTATTCTATCCTCCCTTTTTGATATTTTATTATTTAGTAAAAAATATTATTTGGAAATTAAATTTTGGAGGATTAATTTTTTTAATTGCAAGGTATGAATTCGAGGAGTAGCTTTTTATTGTATAATAAATTCAATGCAACCTTTTATCTCTCTCCTCATCATAGCAAAAAATTCGGAAGGGATGGTTGGGAAAGCTTTGAAATCGGTAAAGGAATTAGTTGATGAAATTGTTTTTGTCGACAATGGTTCAACAGATAAGACAATTGAGATAGCGAAAGAATTTGGAGCGAGAATTTTTATTAATAAAACAAATGATTTAGGTCAACTAAGAAAATTTGGTCTTGAAAAATGTCAGGGTGAGTGGGTTTTAGTTATTGATAGTGATGAGGTTGTTTCCAGACCGCTTTATAATGAAATTAAGACTTTAGTAAAAAATAAAAGTAAATTAAATAAATTTGATGGTTATTTTATTCCCTTTCAAAATCATTTTTTAGGTAAAAAATTAAAATATGGTGGCGAAAACTATAAAAAGTTAATTTTTTTTAAAAAAAAGGTAGTTAAAATAGGTTCGGCACTAGTTCATGAAAAGTTTGAACTTAAAAATGCTAACCCGGGTGAGTTAAAAAATAAAATTTTTCATTATTCCTACCGTAGTTTGTGGCAAATGTACAAAAAGTTTACAAATTATGCGATAAGAGAGGCTAATCAAAAGTTAAAAAAAGGCGAAAAAGCAAGTCTTAAAAAAATTTTTTTATATCCCCTTCATATGTTTTATGCCCGTTTCATTGAAGATAAAGGATACAAAGATGGTATATTGAGAATTCCTTTAGATTTAGGATTTGCTTACATGGAGTTTTTAACATACTTGATACTTTTTTTAAAATCAAATATAAAAATGAAAAAAAGGTTAAATTTATAAAGTTTATCAAGTTTTTTATCAAGGTCCGTCCTTTACTAAAGGACGGACCTTAATATGGACATATTTGAGATCTGATTTTTTAGGATTTTTAAATTAATAG
>JBNAVI010000127.1:0-1052 GCA_049700175.1 Microgenomates group bacterium
TCTTTTCACCCCGGCTATTTAATTAATTATCCTTTAACTGCCCCAAAATTTCTTTCTTATTGGTTTCAAAATCTTGGGTTATCTTTAATTTTGATTCCTACCGGATTTTTCCTTGCCAATAGACTGGCTAAAAAACTATTTTTGGCCATTCTACCTCTTTTTATTATCGGCAATCTTTTCCAATTTTCCCCAGAAATCGCCGCCAATCATAAGTTTTTTAATTTATTTCTAATTGCTGGCAACATGTTTACCGCTTGGGTGATTTATTTGATTTGGGAAAAGAGAATTTTTGGAAAAATTGTCGCTTCGGTTTTAGTTTTCTTTCTTATCCTCTCCGGCATTATTGATTTTTTCCCGATTAAAAATGACACGATGTATACCCTCAACGACGCCCCAAAAAACCCAGATATTTTATGGATAAAAGAAAATACTCCGTCTGATGCGGTTTTTTTAAATTCTTCGTTTTTATATCACCCCGCCAGTCTTGCTGGTCGCAAAATCTTTTTAGGCTGGCCTTATTTTCCCTGGTCAGCGGGATATGATACTGAAAGAAGAGGAAAAGTGATGAAAAGAATTTATGAAAGTAAAAATCCGAGGGAGATTTGCCAACTTTTAAAAGAAAATAAAATAGACTATTTTACAGTTGAGGATATTTTTAACGATCCAAACTTACCAAGGATTGAAAGTCGGTTTTTCAAAGAAATTTTTGAGCCAGTTTATGTTGAGACAAAGAAAGATTTTTTCATTTTTAAGACCAATATTGCCTGTCAAGAATATTTATGAAGGGTAAAAAAACACAATTCTTTTTAATTTTAATTTTGCTTTTATTTTCTCTTCTTTATTTGCCCTACATTAATTCCTTTCCTTATTTAGATGGCAATATTGATTTTGTTCGCAGTTGGCGTTTTTTTAGTGGAGGTTTGAGGGAGTATTTTGAAAATGATAGGACTGTTCATCCCCCGTTTAAATTTTTTTTAGTTAGTTTATTGTTTAGGGTTTTTGGAGTAAATACTTTTTCTTATAACCTTTTAGGTTTTCTTTTGGGAATCGCT
>JBNAVI010000128.1:0-1020 GCA_049700175.1 Microgenomates group bacterium
ATCGATTCTCAAAAGAAGATTCTTATAATTGAAGAACACTCATTGAAATTTGACAAAATTTAAGAATTGATTATAATAACTATAAATCATCTTAATTTATGGACAAAAGATTTATTTTTCTTTCAACCCTTTTTTTTCTTCTGTTTTTTGTTGTCATTTCAATGATGGTTTTAAATCAACCATTAAAAAGATTAATTCGGGCTAAAGAAGAGCTTGTCCCTTCAGCCAAAACCTCATTAATTTTAGGCTGGCCCTTAACCGCCCCGGCTGATGGAAAAACTAATGTTAACATCAATGTTTTTGTAAGAAATATTAATAATCTCCCTTTAAATAATAAAAAAGTTAATCTCACCACTAGCCTTGGAGAAATTAAGGAAATCCAACCAATAACAGACAAAAATGGCAAATCAACTTTTATTTTAAACTCAAATAGTGCCGGCATTGCTGAAATAAAAGCAATAGTTGATAATCAGATTGAATTAGAACAAAAATTAACTGTTAAATTTGAATAATCATTCTATGAAAAAAATAAAAAAAGTGGTTATTCCGGCGGCCGGTTTTGGTACCCGTTTTTTGCCCCAAACCAAAGCCATGCCTAAAGAGATGTTACCGGTGGTTGATAAACCGGTGATTCAATATGTTGTTGAGGAGGCGGTTGAAGCTGGTATCGAAGATGTGATTATTGTCACCGGCTATACCAAAAGAGCGATTGAAGATCATTTTGATAAACCCAACGCTGAATTAGTAAAAAATTTGGAAATGGGAAAAAAATTTGCGATGCTAAAGGAAATTGACAAAATTTCTGAGATGGCTAATTTTATTTATATCCGCCAAAAAGGTCCTTATGGCAATGCCACGCCAATCAAATCAGCCCAACATGTTATCTCTAATGAGCCTTTTTTGGTCTTATGGGGTGATGATTTTGTCTGGGCAGAACCTTCACGTGCCAAACAAATGATTGAAGCTTTTGATTATTATAAAGCAACAATTTTATGTGGTATTAAAACTAATCGGCAAGAG
>JBNAVI010000129.1:0-1019 GCA_049700175.1 Microgenomates group bacterium
CAATGTTGTTCTTAGCCGGAGTATATTTAGCTATTAAGTTTATTAATCAAAAAAATAGGAGGCTATTAATTGGAGTCGTTTTCCTATTTTCGCTTGGGCATTTTATTAGAAGTTTGGGTTTTCTTTTTGCTGCGGCTGTTGTTTTATATTTTTGGTTAATGAGGGTTAATTTAAAAACAATTGTGTTATTTATTGTTGCCACGGCAATTAGTTTTATAATTCCTCTGTGGTTTATAAACCAGTACTTATACTTTCAGGGGAAGATAGAAGAACCTCTCGGAAAAAATTCTGCCCCAATCCTTAAGTGGATTAATATTGGTTTAACAGAGGCCTATTTTGGTTATTGGGACCAGGGGGAAAGTTATTATATGTATGTCAGAAACGCTTCGGGAAATAAACAAAAGGCGAATAAAATCTACTACCAAAACATAAAGCGTAAAATTAGAGAGTATGGAGCGCTGAGAATAGCAAGTATTTATTTCAAAAAACTAGTTTGGCTTTGGACAGAAGGAACCTATCAGAGTATTTACTTAGGGATGAGCCATAGTCAGCCGGGCGGGTATATTGAAAAAACGAAAGTAAGTGATTTCTTTGAAAAAAGAATAGAAAATAGGGACCCTTTAAAAATTATAATGTATTTTGAAAACCTTATTTCGCTCTTGATAATTTTTCTATTTATTAGTTTTACTATTCTAAAGAAGAAATGGAGTTTAATAAATACAGAAATGATTTTAATATTAATTTTGTTAACTTTTGTTTTCTTTTATCTTCTATGGGAAGTAAAGCCTCGCTATATTTATCCAGCATATCCATATATTTTGTTACTTTCATTTGTTTCTGTCGTTAAATTGGTTAATGGTTGGTATAATAATAAATAGTTTAAAAAATATTTATGACTAATATTTTTAAAAAATTAAAAAATCTCCCCCCTTGGTTTGTGATTTTTTTGGTGATAATTATTCGATTTTTGTGTACTTTATTTCCCAGCCATAAGGTAGATATGGGAGGTTATAATTATT
>JBNAVI010000130.1:0-1018 GCA_049700175.1 Microgenomates group bacterium
GTGCCGCCCGGACCAAAGATTGGGGCAATAAAAACCGATGCTTTTTGATATAGTTTTTTCACTAAGTTAGTTTGATCAGAACCAATATCAATAATTTCGAGATTTTGATTAGGGTGGTTATTCTTTCCTAATTTTTTAAAAGCATTTTGACCAGCAATGATAAATTTTATTTCTGGAAGTTTTTTTTGAGCTAATGGAATTATATTTTTAATTAGATATTTAGCAGCCTCAGTATTTTGCAACCATAAAAAATTTCCTTGAAAAATGACAGTTGGTTTTGTTAATTTTTTTTCTGTTAATTTTTCAACAATCATATCATCGCCAGCGCCATTGGGGATAATCACTGGTTTGATATTTTTTTCCAAAGAGCTGATTATTTTTCGATCATTTTCACAAACTGCACCCACTTGAGTAGCTTTTTTCCAATATTGTTTTTCCCAGTATTTTAATTTAAAAATATCAATAGCAAAAAGAGGTCGGATAAAAAATGGTAATGTTTCAACAAAATGCTGATAAACTTGATACTCAATGGTTTGCTCCACCAAAAAAATTGGAATATCAGTTTTTGGTAGATGCGGCATAATATAAAAAGTCTCAGCATGAATGATATCAAAAGAGTTTTTCGTTAAAATCTTCTTTAAAAGATTTTCTGCTTCAGCTGAATAATTTCTGACAATTAAAAATGGTTTGGTAGTAAAAAGAGCCTTAAAGATATTTTTTATTGTCCAGGGATGAGGTGAGCGCTGACAAAAATATATTTTTTGACAGTAAGGTTTTAGATTTTCAAAGTATTTTTTTTCTTGCGGATTTTTATACAAACAAACAAGAGTGATTTGATTATTTTTTGAAAGATATTTTAAAAGATTATAAGTGCGCACTTGACCGCCAGAGGAAGGAGGATAGGGAACATAAGGAGTAAGCATCAAGATTTTCATAGTTGAAAAATGACAAATTTATCGTTTTCAAAAATTATTTTATAGGTATTTTTTAAGTTTTCAATTTCTTGGGCGTTTGAAGT
>JBNAVI010000131.1:0-1017 GCA_049700175.1 Microgenomates group bacterium
AATCCTTCAGTCATCGTTACCTCTGGCCATTCTTCCTCATCCTCCCATAAAGTTGGCCGGAAAAACCAGCGAGCTAAAGGCGATGAAAGTCTTATATCCACCATCTTTTTTCACCTCCTTTCTTTAAAAACTTTTAATGTTTTGCCTTTGGTGAAAAATTCATCGTTTTTTAACCCGCCATAGTAAAGTTTTGCTTATGTGGCTGTAAGCCACAAAACGAATCTAAACGAAGGCGGGCAAATTTAAAAAGAAATTTATTATAATCAGTACTCTTATATATTAGCAGTCTACCATATTGTCTGCTAATTTGTCAAGAGGTATCTTATTTCTGAAATCTGCCCATTAGTTCTGCGTAATCTAAAATATGACCTTCAATTGCCTTTTCCAGTTGTGAACGATTTGCTCCAGCTGGTAAATCTAAAATTATATCTAAAGCATAAACTTTAAAATAATAACGGTGAACTCCAGAAGGCGGACATGGTCCTCCATAAGCAGTTTTCCCAAAATCATTAATTCCTAAAATAGCGCCCGCTGGCAAAGAGTTTTCTTTTATTTCTTTTGTTTTGGGATTAATGTTCCATAAGAGCCAATGGGTAAAAGTCTCCATTGGCGCATCAGGATCGTCAATAATTAAAGCTAAACTTTTGGCATTCGTTGGCACATTTTCAATCGTCAATGGTGGATTTATATCCTCCCCTTTACAAGTATATTTTTCAGGAATCATTTCTCCTTGTTTGAAAGCTGAACTTTGAATTTTTATCATAGATTTTAACTGAGTAACTTTTAATGATTTTCCTTTCTGGTTTTTACTTAAAACAAAAAAAATAATAAAAAATAAACCAATAAATAAAATTAAAAAAGTTTTTTTCATTTTTATAATTATATTAAAAAATTATTTCCATCGCCAGTTATTGTATCACCCCCATCCATTTTCCCCTTTTCAAAGGGGTAATAATTGATAAGGTTTTTGGTATATTTCCCATGGAGGGTATTTTAATAGCTTTACATCTGTTAATT